>NZ_CP088286.1 GCF_011516645.4 Bradyrhizobium septentrionale
CGATTTTAGAGTAACTCTGCTCCGCAGACTTGGTCGCGCTTGGCCTTGCGCTGAATCCTGTATTTTCAACGGCATAGCAGGGGGGGGCCGCAGACTTGGTCGCGCTGCTCCGCAGACTTGGTCGCGGGGCGGGCGTTTCACCCGCAGACCTAGTCGCGCTGCTCCGCAGACTTAGTCACGGTTTTCCGCAGACTTGGTCGCGCCATATATAGAACAGAACACTACAGAACATTTTGCAGAACACTTTTTTCTTAAAACCTACCGAATCTCTGAACAGAGGTTTTTGAAAAATGGATTTGAAGGGAAGGGATCGAAACACCACTGCCTCGACCAGTGCTGTTGTTCAGCACACTACGGGCTGAACCGATGGCAGCCAAAAGAAGCTGGGAAGGGAAGCAGGAACTATGCGGGAAAGTGGGTGATGACGGAATGAGATAGGCGGCGTATCGAGGCGGGTGTCGAGCCTGCCAGAGCCTCACATGGGATGGTTCGTGTCTGGTAATTTTCTTACGCCACTGCCGATCGCTGGCAGTGCCATAGGGCGTCGATCGCACGGTGCCGCCTCTGCCGATCCGACCCCATTCGCGGATCACGGCCCATTCGCCGAACAAGGTGGGCTGTACGTCGAGTTTGTAAAACCGCGCCATCTTCTTGTCGGCGTCGATGCGCACCAGGTTGACCGCAGTCACGCCGTTAGCCTCGTGATGGTCATGCGGTTGACGTTGTAGCTTCGGGCGATCTCGGCGGGGGGTTCTCCGGCTTCGCGGCGAGCCAGAGCCTCGCGCTTCTGCTCGGGGGTGAGTTTAGGGGGGCGGCCCATATGCTGGCCCCGCGCCGTCGCCCTGGCGCGGCCTTCGGCTGTCCGGGTGCGGATCAGGTCGCGCTCCACGTCAGCCATGCCAGCCATCACGGCCAACATCATGCGGCCCGTGCTGGTGCCGGTGTCGGCCCAAGGTTCGGCGATCGAGCGAAACACGGCGCCGCCCTGGTTGATGCGCTGGACGATGGCGAACAGGTCGAACAGCGACCGCGCCAGGCGGTCGATGCGTGTGACCGTCACCACGTCGCCGGGCTCCAGCTTGCCGAGCATGCGCTGCAGCTCTTTGCGATCGACGCGGGCGCCGCTGGCGGTGTCCTTGAAGATCACGGCGCAGCCTGCGGCTTTCAACTGGGCCAGCTGCGCGTCGAGGGTCTGCCCGGTCGTGCTGACGCGGGCATATCCAATCAGGCGATTTTGGGCGCTACTTTTGCTCATATCTTTTGTGCATCGTAACCCCTTGCAAAAGCACGGGCAAGCAAAAAGCACAAAAGTCTTGAATTATGAGCATAGCCGTAATGTTGAGAGAAACCCAGCATATCAGCCGCAAGATGGTACAGAACATCTTTCGGGCATTCGACTTCGCACGGGCGTCGAGTATTCCCCTCAGACGGCGTTTGAACACATCCGCCACAAGTATCGTGACTGGCTTGCCCATCACGCTCGAAAGCTCGGCGTGAAGATACCGCCGCAATACGTTCAGCTTCGAGGCGCCCGGCGACCCTCATGTAAACTGGGCGCTGCGCGTGCCGCCCCGGCTTATCAAGGAATTTGAACGCAAGCTGCGTTCATGGGGTCAAAAAGGTGCAAGGGGAACCCGGCGACCACGACATCAACATCCAGCTCATCAAGGCCCGATGCCGCTTACAAAGCGTTGGCGAATTATCTCTGCAAAGGCTGTGATCCGGCCTTTATCGAGCATTTCTACCTGACCGAGCTGCGCGATCAGCATGGGCCGCAGGGTGCTTTCTGGGCAAGCGCGCCGGAGTCAGCCCTTCTCTCAACAAGGGCGCTCGGGAGGCCACTGGCTATAACCCCAAGCGGCGCACCCTGCCCTCGCGAATGGTGGCTTAACAGGCCAGAGAAGCCCCGTGACGCTGGTATATTTTCGAGGCCTCTCGTTTCTCGCCGCCAGCTAAAGGCGCTTCCAGCCGCCTCCCTGAGGCCGCCAGCTGGCCTTGCGGCGCAGCTGCCGAACACCCTAAAGTACCAACGGGGGCGAGCAAGACGCAGACACCCGGCGGCTGGGTTGTGACCGCCGGCGGCGAGACAGACGCGAAAACCGTCGAACCCGCGATCACCATTGGCGATGATGTCATCAATGCTCCGGAGATTTCGCTGCTCGTTCCCGTCGAGATGATCCCTGCGTTCCTGCCCCCGGTCCATGTGGTCGCCGAGGCAGAGGCTGTTCTTGCTGGCGCGGGCGCAAAGCGTAAGCCCACGAAAGAAACCGAAGGCCCCGGCTGCGCCGAAGCCTCCCCGCGTTACGAAGAAGCAGATCAGCGACGGTGCAGTCACCCGCGAGCAAGGCATCGTGGACGAGCTGTTCGGCGATCTGCGGCGCGCTAAGATCACCATCAGCGAAATTTGCGCGGCACCCAGAGATGCGACGCGCTGTCTTGGCTCCGCCCACAAAGCCTTGCGGGGCGGGCTTGAAGAAAAGGGGCCGCATCTCTGCGACCCCTTGCCGGTTGCAATCTTACTCGTACTGAAATGTCAGCCCCGGCGAACCCAACCTAGAGTTTTCCACGCCTAATGTTATCCCGATAAAATACGGCGTATGCGCAAGACAGCCAATCGGAGGCCACACGGGGCGGGCGATCATCGGGCTACTTCTGCGTGGGGCCGGTGTGATCCTTTGAGCTTTAGTGCCCGCCCTATTCGTGAGAGTGCGGCTTTTGGGCCCGATTGATGCGGCCGCACATTTTGTCTGACGAGGCGCACAGGATCGCCTTCGGCTTTTCGCCGCCTGACGACCGGTACTTTGCAACGCGCTTGAGGGATGGGTTGGGCGAACGGGGGGCGGACGCGCAGAGCGGCAAGATCGGGTAACTGTCCGGCGTCCAGATCCATCGCGATCACCTCGGCGAGTTCTGCTTCGCAGGCGCGCTCGTGAGCCAGCGCCAGAAGCTCGACCGTCACCTTGCAAGCGCGCCGGTCATCACCATGCTCCCGCAAGGTCTCGAACAGACGTTTGTAAGCTGCACGCGGGAAGAGTTGGTCGCGATAAACGAGATTGAGGAGCGCCATTGGCTTGCGCCGCAGGGCATGGATGACGTGCCGGTAATCCACAACATGACCGCCCTGGCGCTCGGACACAGGCCGACCGCGCCGCAGCGTCACGACCCTAAGGGGGGCCGCACAATGGACCCCCTTCGAGCTCAATCGTCCGCCACCGTCTTATCGAGAGTGCTCTTCAAGCTTTGCAGCGCTCCGTAAGCCCAAGCGCGATGTTGCTCGGCGGGATGGCCGTTATCGATGTCAAAGCCGAGAGCGGCTCCAATGTGCCATTTTGCGCTTCCGATTTTCTCGAGTGCGTAGGTGTTTCCCCCCCCGCCTCATTCGCGACAAAGCCGTGCAGATCTGAAAGTAGAAGCCGAGCGCCAGCGTACAGTCCCGCTCGTTCGCCTTCTGTCGCGGCGATGGCAGTCTGTTTCACAATCTCATCTAACTTGCGGACAGCGAGCGCCCAATCATTCATGAACAAGCATCCCGTCAGGTATATCGTACTACGCCACATCACTTAGCCTGGACAGCAGCAATCTCTTTGATGACGGCTAGAAAAGCCGCAATTGAAGATAATGTCAGGGCTGCGGTTATGGCGGACGCGACCAATATTAGGAATATTCTGAGTAGGATATCGACGCCGGTTGGGCCGCCTTCTCTCGCGGGTCCTAGATTGAACTGCGCTTGGTTGACGTATGCAAAAACGAACTGGTAGAGGGCGATGGCCCCGACTATTGCCAAGCCCCACATGTACCACTTCCCCGACATCTCAGCGATGAAGAACAGGAACGCGACCACGACGAAGTTGCGCAGGATATCCAGTACCCATTTTGCATATTCCTCGCCCAGCTTCCCGGCACGCATGCCATTCTCGTCAATGGACATAAACGGTAACTTCTTATTCTCAGCCATGTTTCCCCTCCGACTCGAGGCCTTCGCGAGAGTAGCAAAAAGTACTTCCTGCGAGAGCAATATGACTGGGATGCAGCGGAGAAGAAGCCCCGCCTTGTTAGCCCGTCCTATTCGTGAGAGTGCGTTTTTTTAGTCCGATTGATGTGGCCGCACATCTGCTCTGACGAGGCGCGCGGGATTACGCCTGCGGCCCCCCCCCCGCATGAACGGTGCGCGGGGATTAACAGGCGCCCGGCCCCTACGGAGTAGGGGGAATCCGATTTATGACGAAATCCGGGCGTGGGCGTGGGAAGACGGGATCAGCCTGAAAGCTTAAATCGGGAAATAGATGCTCATGGCTATTTTGTCAGGCTAGCCCAACCGCCGCGGCCGCCGGCGGGCACCCGGGTCGAGTTCGACAAGAAAGGCTGGAGGCATTAGATCATCGCTGCCTACCAAAAGCTAGACCACAGCTCAATCGTTGCCGTAGTCGGGCTCGTATTCGCGCTGGCGGGTTTCTGTCTTGATGCGATCGACGTTCAACCCAACCGCCTCGATGGAGTCGCGGCTTTCAAGATGCAGGTTGCAGTAAGGGCACAGGAATTCTTCCGCGACATAAGAAACATCGACCAACTCTTCATAGGGATCATCTTCGTTGTCATCCTCGGAGACCTCCTCGTCATATTTGACCCCCGCAAGGAACGACCGTGATTTGCATGCCGGGCATTCCGCTTCCCAAATGTCATCGGCGTGTTGTCTGAAACTGTTCCGCACGTTCCATAGGCCTATCGCGTCTGCCTTAGCGTCTGCTTCTTCGCGTTCCTTCCTCGGACGTGCGCCGAAGGCGTCAGCCGCCGTTTGCACGCGAACCTTCGCCGCTTGCTCAGTCGCATGCGTGTATTCGGCGAGCAATTCCTTGGGGGCCTTGGCCTTGTCGGCACCGAGCCAAGCTTCGATCGAACTGTCACTGGCCTCAAGAATGATTTCCGCTGTGTGCCAGTAGCGACCCTCCCAAGAGGACGCAATCACGCCCTCGAACGGAGCCTCACCCGAGTGCAGCTCGGCATTCTGCTTCTCGCTCATGTTGGTGCAGAATTTCTTCGTGCTTTCGTCAAACCGCTTCGATACATGTGCGAGCCGATCGAACACCGTCTTTGCGATGATGGTTTTGATATCCGTGTCTACGCTCCGTCCTGCCGCCGCAAACAACGAAGCCGAGCTGTTCGGGTCGGCCACAAGGCACGGGTGGATCTTTGCTAGAGCTGCCTTGCCAACCAATTCGAGTGCCAGTGATGCCCAGAGCTGGTATTCGCCCATCGACCGGGCCGCTTTGGCCGCCAGGGCGCGGCCGATATAGGTCTGTGACTTTCCCATCAGCGCATCCGCCGAAAGGGCTGTGGTCATAGCTGGCGCTTTGGGAGCCGGTTTCTTCATTGGACGCTCACCCGCAAAAGTTTCCTGTCGGACGATGCTTCAGACACCCCGAGACCGCGTCCGTGCAGCACATTCCAGTTATCAATGACGAGAACATCTCCCGTTCGCCAGTGCACAGGGGTGAAGCCAACCTCATTCGCACGATGTGCGATCAGCTTGACACTCGTCTCACTTTCGGAGCTCTGCGGCACCATGCAGCCCGCGTCAAACCGGATGAAGGGACGAGATCGGCTGCAAATGGTTGAATAGAATGACCGTCTGCCGTTTCGTACGAGGAAGGGCGCCGTTTCAAGCTGCGCTCGCTCTGATGTGCCGATCTGCAAGTCGCGAAACCGCATCAAGGTCGTGGGGACCGGGGACCTGCCTGGTGAAGCACACACCAGCACCACGAACCGGGGCGGCTGGAGCCGGTGCGCGCCGTCCGTGTGCATTGGGAATGATCCGAGACCGTGCACCACGCTCAGGGATTTCGCGTTCGCCCTAGCTGGCTCTGTCGGCATCAATGGCTCGATCTTCTGCCCGGCGCGGCCGGTTATCGGCTTACCGAGTAGCATCGCGATAGTTTCCGGCGCCGAGTGCATATCGTGGCCCACCTCGGTCACGGTTGATTTGAACCAACCGTCCTGCAAAACTCGGCCGGCAAGATTGAGCTGATCGATGGGTGTGGGATTGGCCTGCATGCCTCAAGCTTACACAACCTAACATCATCGTCGAGGTCAGATAGGAGCATCCGGCTTCGCCGATCAGGCTTTAGCTAGGCCAACTTTTGTATTTTCCAAGCAGCTTCAGCGTATCTTCTCGCAAGGATAGCGCTTGCTTCACTCGCATAACATCTGCAAGTTCGCTGTTGATGACGACCGCCCAGGCGATCGACGCCAATCTCCTCAGGGGGGCACGTGCGCCGTGACTAGCTGAGGACAAGACCAGCAGTCATGGGGCATCACGTTTATCGCTTCGCCGCGAGAGCACACGGCACGCAGCGAAAACTCAGTCGTCCTTGCCGAACAACCGCTCGCACTCGGGACAGAAAACCGGGGCTTGCTCAACGACTTCTTTGATCAGGTCAGTGAAATCCCGGCGAGACATCATCGACGGCAACTCAATCTCACCCTTCGTAATCCGTGCGTTCGCGATTTTGTATGCCTCCACGAGCAGTTCCTCGTCCGGGAACTCGCCCATGAAAACGTCCTTGTGCATTTCGCACCGCTCGCCCAGATCTGCAGCTATTGCCACTTCCTCCGCAACGCCGGTCATACCTTCACGCTGCAGCATCATTTCCTTAGCGGCACCCATATGGTTCACCCTTCAGAAAAGTTCCGTGCTCGGAACGTGGGAACCGCTATCGCCGGATGCCACCTATTCTTCGAAAAAAAATCCCTCGAATTGCGCTCCAAGCCGAAAGCGGACGAGCGAATGCGCAACACCCGCTTCAATAGGGTCTACGCGAATGAGATCAGCTTTCACCTATGCGCGCGCGGAACATATCGACAAGGCTGTGCACGACCCGCGTTGGATCGCGCCGATCCGGGAACACCCGGGCCAAATTGTCGGCCAAGCCGAGACGCCGCTCGGCCATCGCCAGAAGCATCACGCCCCCGTTCGAGGTCAGCCGACCGCCATCGAAGGCAGCTGTGACTTTCTTGGCGTGAACGGCTGGAAACGAGAAGGGCAGAATCGTATCATCGGTCATGGCGGGCCTGGCGTTCGCGGTTGAGGTGATGGGGTTGGCTTCGCAACCGAATCCTACGCCGCATCAGCGCTTTACACCACGCTCGCCAGCCTCTCAGGCGCACTCTGACGAATAAGACGGGCTAGCTCCATATGGAGCCGTTCAAGGGTGTTGATGGCCGGACGGGTGTGAGGGTCTTTCGTCGGTCTGCCGCGCATTGCCGCATCCTATCGAATATGATAGCTAACGGATATGAACCGTTTGACCGGAAGTCAAGGCCGGTCTATCGTATTTGTTAGCTCACGGAATCGATAGGAGATGCCATGGTCCTACCCAAGGCGGAAGAGGAATGGGGCCAGCGTGCGAGCGCCTTCCTCAAGGCGGAAATGAAGAAAGCGGACGTGACCTATGCTGAGTTGGTCAAGCGGCTGAAAAAGCACGGCCTGAAAGACGAGACCGAAGCCGGGATCACCATGAAGCTGAAACGGGGATCGTTTACGGCGATCTTCTTTCTTGCGTGCGTTGCTGCGCTGGAGCTTGAACAGGTGGTCTTGGAGGAAATCTAGGCGTTGACCTAAGCTCTCATTAGAAATTCGCTCCATCGAATTTGGACACGCGCAAAAGCCAGACGCCGCCGCGTCGGGCTGAATGCTAATATGCGTCGTGACCGGCAATCGGCGACTAAATGCAGGATAGATCGGAGCCGTCTGTATAGAATTGCTCATCGCCAGAAAAAGATTGTTGGGCGGAGAGCAATGGGCGCTTGGAACCATCGATGAACCGGAACCATTAGAATTGTTGGGTGCCTTCCCGCGCTGGGGCGTGCCCGGGGCGGTCCCGGTTTTTGCCCCCCAGCCCCGACCGGGACCGTTCACTTAAAAGGTGGCTTCAGCCAGACAAATTTAGCTTGTGGCGTTTGCGCCATAATACCGCATTTTTCGCCGGCAATCCCCCGCTTTCCCGGGCCAGTCGTCAGATGGATAGGGCAGACCGGCAGCCGCTTAGGAGGCCGCGCAGATTCGGTGGAAAAACGGGCGCCGGACTATTCACGCTCGCTACGTCCGCGACACCACATGCAGGTCGTTCGGATAGGTCTAGATCTGGCGAAGTATGTCTTCGAAGTTCACGGCGTCGAACAACCACGGGAAAGTCGTTGTGCGAAAGAGGTTGCGTCGCGATGATGGCCAGCTTTTTCGCCAGGTTACCGGCCTGCCTGGTCGGCATGGAGGCTTCCAACGGGGCGCGTTATTGGGCGCTCGCGTGCTCACGGAGCTTGGCCATCAGGTCCGACTGATCAGTTCGTGACGCCGACAAGCGGTAAGCGCGAAGCCGATACCCTGGCTTCAGAGTTAGAATGAATGTGCGAAGAAGCCTCCGGCTTGGAACGGAGGTTTGGATGGGATTGGACAGCAAAAAGGACGTCCATTTGGCCGGCTCACCGTTAGGGCCGGTGAGCCGGCTGGAGGTCCTCGAAGGACCGTCGGGGCGCCGTGTGCGTTCGGAGGCTGAGAGAGCCCGGATCGTCGCCGAGAGTCTGCTACCCGGTGCCCAGGTGTCCGAGGTGTCCGAGGTGGCGCGCAAGCACGGAGCGACGCGCTGGCAGATTTACGATTGGCGACCACGCTTTCGACAGCGAGGCATGTTGGCGCCGTGCGAGGTATCGCAGTCGACATTCGCACCGCTGGTCGTGGAAAGCTCTACAACAAATGCCCGTCACGAAAACATATCTGGACGGGCTCCTAGCTAGTATGCTGCTACAAAAGCCCCTTATGGCCGCGTTTTTCGAGGTATTCGCGCAATGCCTCGACGTAGACGTCGTGCTCTTTCCGCTCCTCATGAAAAGCGATTTCCTTAAATTTCCGCTTGGCCTTCGGGGGCAGGTACAACATCGCGCGCGCGGCCGAATTGGCCACGGTCTTGCGGGCAGGCTTCTTCGGAGCCTCTGCCCTCACCTTCGGCTGCTCGATGCTGGGCGCCTCGGCCGCCTGGGCCTGCTCGGGCTCGGCATTCAGCGGCACGATGTTGTCAGCCGGAACCGGCTGCGGCGCTGGCCGTGCCACTAGATGACTAAGCGCGTCGTTTCGCTTGTTCACTGGTCGCATCTCCTTGTTGTTTCCCCAGGCGCTTACGGCACCACGCCCAAAGCTCTTTGATTTCCTCGGCGGCCTTGCCGCCTGGTTCGTATTCGCTGGCGCCCTGCCCTAGCGCGTAGGCGTATTGGTGATCCATGCGGGCAGCCACGGCCTGCGGCACTACGGGGCCGTCATGCGCCAGGCTGGCCATGATCGCGGCCGTGATCTTGGCGGCCTTGTTGGGCGTGGCCTGGTTGATGATCAGGGCAAAGTCGCGCTTCATGCTGCGCAGGGCTTCCATGGTCGGCCGGGAAGCGTGCAGGTCGGGGCCTGCCGGGCGGATCGGGATCAGGCAAAGGTCGGCCGCCAACATGGCGCCGCGCGTGGCGTGGCTGTCCTCGCCCTTAGTGTCGATGATCACTAGGGTAAAGCCCCCCTGCCCTAGCCGCTCCAGGGCTTCGGTTAGGTTCGGCATCTGCTCATGGTTGACCACATTCGGGGTTTCGGCCGTCCTGGTGTCGTACCAGTTGACGATCGTCCCCTGGGGATCGAGGTCGATCAGGCAGACATTTTCGCCGGATTCTTGCGCCGCTACGGCCAAGTTTATGGCGAGCATGCTTTTGCCGGTGCCGCCCTTCTGATTGACAAAGCTGATGACGTTCATGGGGTTATCCTATGGCCGGTAGCAATGTGCAGCCATACTGTCGTAGCAATATATTAACATGCTGTTACAGCAGTGCAGCAGCATATTAGCATATTAGTACGGCGGCAGAATAGCAGCATACTAATATGCTGCTACGGCGCCACAGCGGTACGGGAAATCTGCGCAATGAGCGGGCGCCAGGCTAGGCGCGGATTCGGCCGTGGCATACTTTGAGGCGTGGCTGATTCGGAACCGACCAACGCCCTAACGCTCGTCGCCGTGGACGGCATCCGCGACGCCGACCTGTTGGCGAGCGTGGAAAAGGCGCGGGGCTCGATCGCCTACGAGTCATCCCTGCGGGTCTATCAAAGCATCCAGCGAGAGCGCGACGCCAAGGCTGCTCACGAGGGTGAGAAGCAAACCCGGCTGGCGAGCATGCCGCGCGAACAGCGGCGACGCTACGGGATCAGAGAAGTTTTTGAAAATTCGACGCCCACGGCCGCCGATGTGCGGCACCTGCACAGCGTGATTGCGATCTGCGGCATGCCTTATGAGCGGCAGCCAGTGGACGTGCGCGAGTTCGAGCGCGTCCAAGGCAACATGGCCCTCGATCTATCGGCTGGGTATCTCCGCAACGCGGAAGGCAAAAAGATCGTGCAGCCGCTGCCGTTCGGCCCCAAGGCTCGGCTTGTGATGATGCACCTGTGTTCCGAGGGTATCAGGCAGAAATCGCCAACCATCGACATTGCCGAGAGCCTGACCGGCTTCGTGCGCGATATGGGCTTTTCAGACAGCGGCGGCAAAAAGGGGCCGCTGACGGCATTCAAGGAACAGATAAACGCGCTGGCGGCCTGCACTATGAAAGTAAGCGTGTGGGACGGCGTGCGGGCGCGCACAAAATCGGTGACGCCATTCGATGAGGTTGACGTGTGGCTGGCTCCGCATCCTGACCAGCGCTCGTTGTGGCCTAGCACTGTGACCTTCAACGATACGTTTTTTGAGAGCCTGCAACGCCACGCACTGCCGGTGAATAGCCAGGCGGTGAGGGCCTTCGCTGGCTCCGCGCGCAAACTCGATTTGTATTTTTGGCTTGGTTACAAGCTCTACAACATTACCAAGCCGCTCAACATCAGCTGGAACGCCCTGGGCGAGCAATTCGGGCAGGGGTTCGGACGGCAACGCGATTTCCGATCGCGCATGGCCCTGGAGCTGGCGCACATCAAGGAAGTGTTCCCGAAGCTGCCGGTCAAGCTCGACGAAAACGGCATTCGGCTTGAGCCTGCCGGGCCTGACGTGCTGGCGTTGCCAGCGGTACGCTCCCGCAAAAAATAGCGATTTTAGAGTAACTCTGCTCCGCAGACTTGGTCGCGCTTGGCCTTGCGCTGAATCCTGTATTTTCAACGGCATAGCAGGGGGGGGCCGCAGACTTGGTCGCGCTGCTCCGCAGACTTGGTCGCGGGGCGGGCGTTTCACCCGCAGACCTAGTCGCGCTGCTCCGCAGACTTAGTCACGGTTTTCCGCAGACTTGGTCGCGCCATATATAGAACAGAACACTACAGAACATTTTGCAGAACACTTTTTTCTTAAAACCTACCGAATCTCTGAACAGAGGTTTTTGAAAAATGGATTTGAAGGGAAGGGATCGAAACACCACTGCCTCGACCAGTGCTGTTGTTCAGCACACTACGGGCTGAACCGATGGCAGCCAAAAGAAGCTGGGAAGGGAAGCAGGAACTATGCGGGAAAGTGGGTGATGACGGAATGAGATAGGCGGCGTATCGAGGCGGGTGTCGAGCCTGCCAGAGCCTCACATGGGATGGTTCGTGTCTGGTAATTTTCTTACGCCACTGCCGATCGCTGGCAGTGCCATAGGGCGTCGATCGCACGGTGCCGCCTCTGCCGATCCGACCCCATTCGCGGATCACGGCCCATTCGCCGAACAAGGTGGGCTGTACGTCGAGTTTGTAAAACCGCGCCATCTTCTTGTCGGCGTCGATGCGCACCAGGTTGACCGCAGTCACGCCGTTAGCCTCGTGATGGTCATGCGGTTGACGTTGTAGCTTCGGGCGATCTCGGCGGGGGGTTCTCCGGCTTCGCGGCGAGCCAGAGCCTCGCGCTTCTGCTCGGGGGTGAGTTTAGGGGGGCGGCCCATATGCTGGCCCCGCGCCGTCGCCCTGGCGCGGCCTTCGGCTGTCCGGGTGCGGATCAGGTCGCGCTCCACGTCAGCCATGCCAGCCATCACGGCCAACATCATGCGGCCCGTGCTGGTGCCGGTGTCGGCCCAAGGTTCGGCGATCGAGCGAAACACGGCGCCGCCCTGGTTGATGCGCTGGACGATGGCGAACAGGTCGAACAGCGACCGCGCCAGGCGGTCGATGCGTGTGACCGTCACCACGTCGCCGGGCTCCAGCTTGCCGAGCATGCGCTGCAGCTCTTTGCGATCGACGCGGGCGCCGCTGGCGGTGTCCTTGAAGATCACGGCGCAGCCTGCGGCTTTCAACTGGGCCAGCTGCGCGTCGAGGGTCTGCCCGGTCGTGCTGACGCGGGCATATCCAATCAGGCGATTTTGGGCGCTACTTTTGCTCATATCTTTTGTGCATCGTAACCCCTTGCAAAAGCACGGGCAAGCAAAAAGCACAAAAGTCTTGAATTATGAGCATAGCCGTAATGTTGAGAGAAACCCAGCATATCAGCCGCAAGATGGTACAGAACATCTTTCGGGCATTCGACTTCGCACGGGCGTCGAGTATTCCCCTCAGACGGCGTTTGAACACATCCGCCACAAGTATCGTGACTGGCTTGCCCATCACGCTCGAAAGCTCGGCGTGAAGATACCGCCGCAATACGTTCAGCTTCGAGGCGCCCGGCGACCCTCATGTAAACTGGGCGCTGCGCGTGCCGCCCCGGCTTATCAAGGAATTTGAACGCAAGCTGCGTTCATGGGGTCAAAAAGGTGCAAGGGGAACCCGGCGACCACGACATCAACATCCAGCTCATCAAGGCCCGATGCCGCTTACAAAGCGTTGGCGAATTATCTCTGCAAAGGCTGTGATCCGGCCTTTATCGAGCATTTCTACCTGACCGAGCTGCGCGATCAGCATGGGCCGCAGGGTGCTTTCTGGGCAAGCGCGCCGGAGTCAGCCCTTCTCTCAACAAGGGCGCTCGGGAGGCCACTGGCTATAACCCCAAGCGGCGCACCCTGCCCTCGCGAATGGTGGCTTAACAGGCCAGAGAAGCCCCGTGACGCTGGTATATTTTCGAGGCCTCTCGTTTCTCGCCGCCAGCTAAAGGCGCTTCCAGCCGCCTCCCTGAGGCCGCCAGCTGGCCTTGCGGCGCAGCTGCCGAACACCCTAAAGTACCAACGGGGGCGAGCAAGACGCAGACACCCGGCGGCTGGGTTGTGACCGCCGGCGGCGAGACAGACGCGAAAACCGTCGAACCCGCGATCACCATTGGCGATGATGTCATCAATGCTCCGGAGATTTCGCTGCTCGTTCCCGTCGAGATGATCCCTGCGTTCCTGCCCCCGGTCCATGTGGTCGCCGAGGCAGAGGCTGTTCTTGCTGGCGCGGGCGCAAAGCGTAAGCCCACGAAAGAAACCGAAGGCCCCGGCTGCGCCGAAGCCTCCCCGCGTTACGAAGAAGCAGATCAGCGACGGTGCAGTCACCCGCGAGCAAGGCATCGTGGACGAGCTGTTCGGCGATCTGCGGCGCGCTAAGATCACCATCAGCGAAATTTGCGCGGCACCCAGAGATGCGACGCGCTGTCTTGGCTCCGCCCACAAAGCCTTGCGGGGCGGGCTTGAAGAAAAGGGGCCGCATCTCTGCGACCCCTTGCCGGTTGCAATCTTACTCGTACTGAAATGTCAGCCCCGGCGAACCCAACCTAGAGTTTTCCACGCCTAATGTTATCCCGATAAAATACGGCGTATGCGCAAGACAGCCAATCGGAGGCCACACGGGGCGGGCGATCATCGGGCTACTTCTGCGTGGGGCCGGTGTGATCCTTTGAGCTTTAGTGCCCGCCCTATTCGTGAGAGTGCGGCTTTTGGGCCCGATTGATGCGGCCGCACATTTTGTCTGACGAGGCGCACAGGATCGCCTTCGGCTTTTCGCCGCCTGACGACCGGTACTTTGCAACGCGCTTGAGGGATGGGTTGGGCGAACGGGGGGCGGACGCGCAGAGCGGCAAGATCGGGTAACTGTCCGGCGTCCAGATCCATCGCGATCACCTCGGCGAGTTCTGCTTCGCAGGCGCGCTCGTGAGCCAGCGCCAGAAGCTCGACCGTCACCTTGCAAGCGCGCCGGTCATCACCATGCTCCCGCAAGGTCTCGAACAGACGTTTGTAAGCTGCACGCGGGAAGAGTTGGTCGCGATAAACGAGATTGAGGAGCGCCATTGGCTTGCGCCGCAGGGCATGGATGACGTGCCGGTAATCCACAACATGACCGCCCTGGCGCTCGGACACAGGCCGACCGCGCCGCAGCGTCACGACCCTAAGGGGGGCCGCACAATGGACCCCCTTCGAGCTCAATCGTCCGCCACCGTCTTATCGAGAGTGCTCTTCAAGCTTTGCAGCGCTCCGTAAGCCCAAGCGCGATGTTGCTCGGCGGGATGGCCGTTATCGATGTCAAAGCCGAGAGCGGCTCCAATGTGCCATTTTGCGCTTCCGATTTTCTCGAGTGCGTAGGTGTTTCCCCCCCCGCCTCATTCGCGACAAAGCCGTGCAGATCTGAAAGTAGAAGCCGAGCGCCAGCGTACAGTCCCGCTCGTTCGCCTTCTGTCGCGGCGATGGCAGTCTGTTTCACAATCTCATCTAACTTGCGGACAGCGAGCGCCCAATCATTCATGAACAAGCATCCCGTCAGGTATATCGTACTACGCCACATCACTTAGCCTGGACAGCAGCAATCTCTTTGATGACGGCTAGAAAAGCCGCAATTGAAGATAATGTCAGGGCTGCGGTTATGGCGGACGCGACCAATATTAGGAATATTCTGAGTAGGATATCGACGCCGGTTGGGCCGCCTTCTCTCGCGGGTCCTAGATTGAACTGCGCTTGGTTGACGTATGCAAAAACGAACTGGTAGAGGGCGATGGCCCCGACTATTGCCAAGCCCCACATGTACCACTTCCCCGACATCTCAGCGATGAAGAACAGGAACGCGACCACGACGAAGTTGCGCAGGATATCCAGTACCCATTTTGCATATTCCTCGCCCAGCTTCCCGGCACGCATGCCATTCTCGTCAATGGACATAAACGGTAACTTCTTATTCTCAGCCATGTTTCCCCTCCGACTCGAGGCCTTCGCGAGAGTAGCAAAAAGTACTTCCTGCGAGAGCAATATGACTGGGATGCAGCGGAGAAGAAGCCCCGCCTTGTTAGCCCGTCCTATTCGTGAGAGTGCGTTTTTTTAGTCCGATTGATGTGGCCGCACATCTGCTCTGACGAGGCGCGCGGGATTACGCCTGCGGCCCCCCCCCCGCATGAACGGTGCGCGGGGATTAACAGGCGCCCGGCCCCTACGGAGTAGGGGGAATCCGATTTATGACGAAATCCGGGCGTGGGCGTGGGAAGACGGGATCAGCCTGAAAGCTTAAATCGGGAAATAGATGCTCATGGCTATTTTGTCAGGCTAGCCCAACCGCCGCGGCCGCCGGCGGGCACCCGGGTCGAGTTCGACAAGAAAGGCTGGAGGCATTAGATCATCGCTGCCTACCAAAAGCTAGACCACAGCTCAATCGTTGCCGTAGTCGGGCTCGTATTCGCGCTGGCGGGTTTCTGTCTTGATGCGATCGACGTTCAACCCAACCGCCTCGATGGAGTCGCGGCTTTCAAGATGCAGGTTGCAGTAAGGGCACAGGAATTCTTCCGCGACATAAGAAACATCGACCAACTCTTCATAGGGATCATCTTCGTTGTCATCCTCGGAGACCTCCTCGTCATATTTGACCCCCGCAAGGAACGACCGTGATTTGCATGCCGGGCATTCCGCTTCCCAAATGTCATCGGCGTGTTGTCTGAAACTGTTCCGCACGTTCCATAGGCCTATCGCGTCTGCCTTAGCGTCTGCTTCTTCGCGTTCCTTCCTCGGACGTGCGCCGAAGGCGTCAGCCGCCGTTTGCACGCGAACCTTCGCCGCTTGCTCAGTCGCATGCGTGTATTCGGCGAGCAATTCCTTGGGGGCCTTGGCCTTGTCGGCACCGAGCCAAGCTTCGATCGAACTGTCACTGGCCTCAAGAATGATTTCCGCTGTGTGCCAGTAGCGACCCTCCCAAGAGGACGCAATCACGCCCTCGAACGGAGCCTCACCCGAGTGCAGCTCGGCATTCTGCTTCTCGCTCATGTTGGTGCAGAATTTCTTCGTGCTTTCGTCAAACCGCTTCGATACATGTGCGAGCCGATCGAACACCGTCTTTGCGATGATGGTTTTGATATCCGTGTCTACGCTCCGTCCTGCCGCCGCAAACAACGAAGCCGAGCTGTTCGGGTCGGCCACAAGGCACGGGTGGATCTTTGCTAGAGCTGCCTTGCCAACCAATTCGAGTGCCAGTGATGCCCAGAGCTGGTATTCGCCCATCGACCGGGCCGCTTTGGCCGCCAGGGCGCGGCCGATATAGGTCTGTGACTTTCCCATCAGCGCATCCGCCGAAAGGGCTGTGGTCATAGCTGGCGCTTTGGGAGCCGGTTTCTTCATTGGACGCTCACCCGCAAAAGTTTCCTGTCGGACGATGCTTCAGACACCCCGAGACCGCGTCCGTGCAGCACATTCCAGTTATCAATGACGAGAACATCTCCCGTTCGCCAGTGCACAGGGGTGAAGCCAACCTCATTCGCACGATGTGCGATCAGCTTGACACTCGTCTCACTTTCGGAGCTCTGCGGCACCATGCAGCCCGCGTCAAACCGGATGAAGGGACGAGATCGGCTGCAAATGGTTGAATAGAATGACCGTCTGCCGTTTCGTACGAGGAAGGGCGCCGTTTCAAGCTGCGCTCGCTCTGATGTGCCGATCTGCAAGTCGCGAAACCGCATCAAGGTCGTGGGGACCGGGGACCTGCCTGGTGAAGCACACACCAGCACCACGAACCGGGGCGGCTGGAGCCGGTGCGCGCCGTCCGTGTGCATTGGGAATGATCCGAGACCGTGCACCACGCTCAGGGATTTCGCGTTCGCCCTAGCTGGCTCTGTCGGCATCAATGGCTCGATCTTCTGCCCGGCGCGGCCGGTTATCGGCTTACCGAGTAGCATCGCGATAGTTTCCGGCGCCGAGTGCATATCGTGGCCCACCTCGGTCACGGTTGATTTGAACCAACCGTCCTGCAAAACTCGGCCGGCAAGATTGAGCTGATCGATGGGTGTGGGATTGGCCTGCATGCCTCAAGCTTACACAACCTAACATCATCGTCGAGGTCAGATAGGAGCATCCGGCTTCGCCGATCAGGCTTTAGCTAGGCCAACTTTTGTATTTTCCAAGCAGCTTCAGCGTATCTTCTCGCAAGGATAGCGCTTGCTTCACTCGCATAACATCTGCAAGTTCGCTGTTGATGACGACCGCCCAGGCGATCGACGCCAATCTCCTCAGGGGGGCACGTGCGCCGTGACTAGCTGAGGACAAGACCAGCAGTCATGGGGCATCACGTTTATCGCTTCGCCGCGAGAGCACACGGCACGCAGCGAAAACTCAGTCGTCCTTGCCGAACAACCGCTCGCACTCGGGACAGAAAACCGGGGCTTGCTCAACGACTTCTTTGATCAGGTCAGTGAAATCCCGGCGAGACATCATCGACGGCAACTCAATCTCACCCTTCGTAATCCGTGCGTTCGCGATTTTGTATGCCTCCACGAGCAGTTCCTCGTCCGGGAACTCGCCCATGAAAACGTCCTTGTGCATTTCGCACCGCTCGCCCAGATCTGCAGCTATTGCCACTTCCTCCGCAACGCCGGTCATACCTTCACGCTGCAGCATCATTTCCTTAGCGGCACCCATATGGTTCACCCTTCAGAAAAGTTCCGTGCTCGGAACGTGGGAACCGCTATCGCCGGATGCCACCTATTCTTCGAAAAAAAATCCCTCGAATTGCGCTCCAAGCCGAAAGCGGACGAGCGAATGCGCAACACCCGCTTCAATAGGGTCTACGCGAATGAGATCAGCTTTCACCTATGCGCGCGCGGAACATATCGACAAGGCTGTGCACGACCCGCGTTGGATCGCGCCGATCCGGGAACACCCGGGCCAAATTGTCGGCCAAGCCGAGACGCCGCTCGGCCATCGCCAGAAGCATCACGCCCCCGTTCGAGGTCAGCCGACCGCCATCGAAGGCAGCTGTGACTTTCTTGGCGTGAACGGCTGGAAACGAGAAGGGCAGAATCGTATCATCGGTCATGGCGGGCCTGGCGTTCGCGGTTGAGGTGATGGGGTTGGCTTCGCAACCGAATCCTACGCCGCATCAGCGCTTTACACCACGCTCGCCAGCCTCTCAGGCGCACTCTGACGAATAAGACGGGCTAGCTCCATATGGAGCCGTTCAAGGGTGTTGATGGCCGGACGGGTGTGAGGGTCTTTCGTCGGTCTGCCGCGCATTGCCGCATCCTATCGAATATGATAGCTAACGGATATGAACCGTTTGACCGGAAGTCAAGGCCGGTCTATCGTATTTGTTAGCTCACGGAATCGATAGGAGATGCCATGGTCCTACCCAAGGCGGAAGAGGAATGGGGCCAGCGTGCGAGCGCCTTCCTCAAGGCGGAAATGAAGAAAGCGGACGTGACCTATGCTGAGTTGGTCAAGCGGCTGAAAAAGCACGGCCTGAAAGACGAGACCGAAGCCGGGATCACCATGAAGCTGAAACGGGGATCGTTTACGGCGATCTTCTTTCTTGCGTGCGTTGCTGCGCTGGAGCTTGAACAGGTGGTCTTGGAGGAAATCTAGGCGTTGACCTAAGCTCTCATTAGAAATTCGCTCCATCGAATTTGGACACGCGCAAAAGCCAGACGCCGCCGCGTCGGGCTGAATGCTAATATGCGTCGTGACCGGCAATCGGCGACTAAATGCAGGATAGATCGGAGCCGTCTGTATAGAATTGCTCATCGCCAGAAAAAGATTGTTGGGCGGAGAGCAATGGGCGCTTGGAACCATCGATGAACCGGAACCATTAGAATTGTTGGGTGCCTTCCCGCGCTGGGGCGTGCCCGGGGCGGTCCCGGTTTTTGCCCCCCAGCCCCGACCGGGACCGTTCACTTAAAAGGTGGCTTCAGCCAGACAAATTTAGCTTGTGGCGTTTGCGCCATAATACCGCATTTTTCGCCGGCAATCCCCCGCTTTCCCGGGCCAGTCGTCAGATGGATAGGGCAGACCGGCAGCCGCTTAGGAGGCCGCGCAGATTCGGTGGAAAAACGGGCGCCGGACTATTCACGCTCGCTACGTCCGCGACACCACATGCAGGTCGTTCGGATAGGTCTAGATCTGGCGAAGTATGTCTTCGAAGTTCACGGCGTCGAACAACCACGGGAAAGTCGTTGTGCGAAAGAGGTTGCGTCGCGATGATGGCCAGCTTTTTCGCCAGGTTACCGGCCTGCCTGGTCGGCATGGAGGCTTCCAACGGGGCGCGTTATTGGGCGCTCGCGTGCTCACGGAGCTTGGCCATCAGGTCCGACTGATCAGTTCGTGACGCCGACAAGCGGTAAGCGCGAAGCCGATACCCTGGCTTCAGAGTTAGAATGAATGTGCGAAGAAGCCTCCGGCTTGGAACGGAGGTTTGGATGGGATTGGACAGCAAAAAGGACGTCCATTTGGCCGGCTCACCGTTAGGGCCGGTGAGCCGGCTGGAGGTCCTCGAAGGACCGTCGGGGCGCCGTGTGCGTTCGGAGGCTGAGAGAGCCCGGATCGTCGCCGAGAGTCTGCTACCCGGTGCCCAGGTGTCCGAGGTGTCCGAGGTGGCGCGCAAGCACGGAGCGACGCGCTGGCAGATTTACGATTGGCGACCACGCTTTCGACAGCGAGGCATGTTGGCGCCGTGCGAGGTATCGCAGTCGACATTCGCACCGCTGGTCGTGGAAAGCTCTACAACAAATGCCCGTCACGAAAACATATCTGGACGGGCTCCTAGCTAGTATGCTGCTACAAAAGCCCCTTATGGCCGCGTTTTTCGAGGTATTCGCGCAATGCCTCGACGTAGACGTCGTGCTCTTTCCGCTCCTCATGAAAAGCGATTTCCTTAAATTTCCGCTTGGCCTTCGGGGGCAGGTACAACATCGCGCGCGCGGCCGAATTGGCCACGGTCTTGCGGGCAGGCTTCTTCGGAGCCTCTGCCCTCACCTTCGGCTGCTCGATGCTGGGCGCCTCGGCCGCCTGGGCCTGCTCGGGCTCGGCATTCAGCGGCACGATGTTGTCAGCCGGAACCGGCTGCGGCGCTGGCCGTGCCACTAGATGACTAAGCGCGTCGTTTCGCTTGTTCACTGGTCGCATCTCCTTGTTGTTTCCCCAGGCGCTTACGGCACCACGCCCAAAGCTCTTTGATTTCCTCGGCGGCCTTGCCGCCTGGTTCGTATTCGCTGGCGCCCTGCCCTAGCGCGTAGGCGTATTGGTGATCCATGCGGGCAGCCACGGCCTGCGGCACTACGGGGCCGTCATGCGCCAGGCTGGCCATGATCGCGGCCGTGATCTTGGCGGCCTTGTTGGGCGTGGCCTGGTTGATGATCAGGGCAAAGTCGCGCTTCATGCTGCGCAGGGCTTCCATGGTCGGCCGGGAAGCGTGCAGGTCGGGGCCTGCCGGGCGGATCGGGATCAGGCAAAGGTCGGCCGCCAACATGGCGCCGCGCGTGGCGTGGCTGTCCTCGCCCTTAGTGTCGATGATCACTAGGGTAAAGCCCCCCTGCCCTAGCCGCTCCAGGGCTTCGGTTAGGTTCGGCATCTGCTCATGGTTGACCACATTCGGGGTTTCGGCCGTCCTGGTGTCGTACCAGTTGACGATCGTCCCCTGGGGATCGAGGTCGATCAGGCAGACATTTTCGCCGGATTCTTGCGCCGCTACGGCCAAGTTTATGGCGAGCATGCTTTTGCCGGTGCCGCCCTTCTGATTGACAAAGCTGATGACGTTCATGGGGTTATCCTATGGCCGGTAGCAATGTGCAGCCATACTGTCGTAGCAATATATTAACATGCTGTTACAGCAGTGCAGCAGCATATTAGCATATTAGTACGGCGGCAGAATAGCAGCATACTAATATGCTGCTACGGCGCCACAGCGGTACGGGAAATCTGCGCAATGAGCGGGCGCCAGGCTAGGCGCGGATTCGGCCGTGGCATACTTTGAGGCGTGGCTGATTCGGAACCGACCAACGCCCTAACGCTCGTCGCCGTGGACGGCATCCGCGACGCCGACCTGTTGGCGAGCGTGGAAAAGGCGCGGGGCTCGATCGCCTACGAGTCATCCCTGCGGGTCTATCAAAGCATCCAGCGAGAGCGCGACGCCAAGGCTGCTCACGAGGGTGAGAAGCAAACCCGGCTGGCGAGCATGCCGCGCGAACAGCGGCGACGCTACGGGATCAGAGAAGTTTTTGAAAATTCGACGCCCACGGCCGCCGATGTGCGGCACCTGCACAGCGTGATTGCGATCTGCGGCATGCCTTATGAGCGGCAGCCAGTGGACGTGCGCGAGTTCGAGCGCGTCCAAGGCAACATGGCCCTCGATCTATCGGCTGGGTATCTCCGCAACGCGGAAGGCAAAAAGATCGTGCAGCCGCTGCCGTTCGGCCCCAAGGCTCGGCTTGTGATGATGCACCTGTGTTCCGAGGGTATCAGGCAGAAATCGCCAACCATCGACATTGCCGAGAGCCTGACCGGCTTCGTGCGCGATATGGGCTTTTCAGACAGCGGCGGCAAAAAGGGGCCGCTGACGGCATTCAAGGAACAGATAAACGCGCTGGCGGCCTG
Source organism: Bradyrhizobium septentrionale (assembly GCF_011516645.4). Classification (NCBI taxonomy): domain Bacteria; kingdom Pseudomonadati; phylum Pseudomonadota; class Alphaproteobacteria; order Hyphomicrobiales; family Nitrobacteraceae; genus Bradyrhizobium; species Bradyrhizobium septentrionale. The sequence goes on from NZ_CP088286.1 coordinate 21,691, forward strand.
CACTATGAAAGTAAGCGTGTGGGACGGCGTGCGGGCGCGCACAAAATCGGTGACGCCATTCGATGAGGTTGACGTGTGGCTGGCTCCGCATCCTGACCAGCGCTCGTTGTGGCCTAGCACTGTGACCTTCAACGATACGTTTTTTGAGAGCCTGCAACGCCACGCACTGCCGGTGAATAGCCAGGCGGTGAGGGCCTTCGCTGGCTCCGCGCGCAAACTCGATTTGTATTTTTGGCTTGGTTACAAGCTCTACAACATTACCAAGCCGCTCAACATCAGCTGGAACGCCCTGGGCGAGCAATTCGGGCAGGGGTTCGGACGGCAACGCGATTTCCGATCGCGCATGGCCCTGGAGCTGGCGCACATCAAGGAAGTGTTCCCGAAGCTGCCGGTCAAGCTCGACGAAAACGGCATTCGGCTTGAGCCTGCCGGGCCTGACGTGCTGGCGTTGCCAGCGGTACGCTCCCGCAAAAAATAG
>NZ_CP088287.1 GCF_011516645.4 Bradyrhizobium septentrionale
TCTCGGACCGGCCCAAACTCAATCAGCTAACCTCCGCCCAACAATCGTCGTTCTCATAAATCCGCACGCTCTCGCAATCAGGAATGCGCTCAAAGAACCAACTGGCAATGATCTCGGCGGTCGGGTTCTCCAGTCCTTCGACATCGTTGAGAAGTCGATGATCGACCAGTTTAATCAACGGCCCCACCTCGGCATCCATCTCAGCGAAGTCCTTCACGAAGCCCCTACCGTCCAACCCTCCCTGCATCACGACTTCCATGCGGTAGTTGTGTCCGTGTAGATTCTTGCACTTGTGGCCATCGGGTAGATTGGGAAGGCGATGAGCGGATTCGAACCTATAGGTGCGCCCAATCCGCGTTGTGAGAACGACATCATCGCCGTCACTCCGCGAGCGCCTCTCAGAAACAATGCGCTGGGAAGAAAAGTGCTTGTTCATGGTATCCCCATAAGCTTGTGCGCCTGAAGAATCACTCTCCAGAGCAAATTACTCAGGCAATAGGCGATAGCCAACTCCGTATCTCATTTGCGGTAAGGCCCATGCGAACCGGCCGCACCTCACAAAAGGCATCGCCGGACTAATGCGGCGGTCGCGCAAGCGAAGGCTGCAAAGGAAGAGCGCAAGACCGCGCGCACGACACGGTGCGCGGATGCCCAGCAGTCGTGACGGCGTAGACAGTAGGACTCCTCCCCCGATGCCCCGATTGCGCTAAAAAACCGCCGAAGAAGGAAGAATTCCTAATAAGCCCAGCCGAATTTTGTGACCACCTGCGTTTAACCCCAATCCATGCGGCCGGGACGTCAATTCAGGTCCGTTTCGAGCTGCGAGGTTGTGTTTTCGGACTTGGGCAGCAAAAGCGGAGTCCGTCTGGGACGAGAGCTTGCGTGCCGGACAGAGGGTCGCGACGGAGCAACGACAATCGAAAGTTCAAGTGTCGATCATCCTCACCTTTAGCACAATCTCGTCGTTGCCTTCCCGTTGCACCGGGACAACGTCCATTACCCGTCGTCGCTCTGGACGCACGGACCAGACGCTGCTGAACAGCGTCTAGCAGTCACTCGTGTCAGCTTCGCGTGAGCGTCCCTTGCCCCGAATGTTTCGGCGCGCCCATTGACACCAAACGCCACTTGCCGGATCGTGTTGAGCGAGCCGACCCATTATTAACATCAAAAGTTGTGCAACGCACGCAAGCTGATCGCGAGAAGGCTGCAGAGCGCACGCGAGCAAAGACGATTTTAAGGCCGCCACGGAGAGCCGAAGTGAGTCCTCCTCTTTCGCACATTTTCGTACTCATGCTCGAAAATCGCTCGTTCGATCACATGCTCGGCTTCTCGGGCATTGTCGGAACGGACGCTGTCACCGGCCGGCGACGTTCGGTCAACGGACTTACCGGGTCGGAAGCCAACCAATATCAAGGACGAACCTACCCGGTCAGCCACCCAGCCGATTCGGCGATGGCTGCCGATCCCGGCCACGAGTTCACGGATACGGTCGAGCAGCTCTGTGGACCGACGGCAACTTACCCGCCAAGCGGCAGCTATCCGCCGATCAACAACAGCGGGTTCGTCGCCGACTACGCCGCGCATGTTAGAAGCAACGCGGGCGCCATCATGAAATGCTTCTCGCCGGATCAACTGCCAGTCTTGACAAAACTCGCCTCGACCTTCGCTGTTTGCGATAGCTGGTTTGCCTCAATTCCAGGCCCTACGTTCCCAAACCGATTCTTTGCCTGCGGCGCTTCGTCCGGCGGACTCGACCACAGTCCGACGTCGTGGGAACTGTTTACGTGGGAGACCGTCTCCGGGTTTCAGCTGCCCCATGGCTCGATCTTCGATGCCCTCGGGGCGAAGTTCGGTTCGGGATGGCGCATCTATGCTGGCGACAATCTGCCGATGGCGACCGCGCTCAAGAACATCCACCATGCGAATGTCACGCCTTACGCTTCGTTCGCCAATGATGTAGCCAACGCAAATTACCCTTGGCTCTATACCTGGATCGAACCAAATTACGGCGACGTTCCTGGCGGCACATACAAAGGCGGCAACTCCCAGCATCCTCTCGACGGAGTGACTGCTGGCGAAGCGCTGATCAAGTCAACTTACGAAGCAATTCGAAATTCGCCCCATTGGGCCACCGCCCTCCTCATTATCACCTGGGACGAGCACGGCGGATTCTACGACCACGTTATTCCGCCGCGGGCAGTCCCGCCCGGCGATACGCAGCCAGGCTCCAAATACAATCAATTCGGTTTCACTTTCGCTCAGTATGGCGTTCGCGTCCCAGCAGTGGTGGTGTCGCCGCTGATCCCGCCAAATGTCGTCGATGGAAGGCTTTATGACCACGCCACGATCCCGGCGACCGTCGAGGCTGCATTCGGCATCAAGCCGCTGACGGCACGAGACGCAGCAGCCAATACGGTGCTTCCTTTGCTGTCGCTGACACAGCCGCGCGACTGCCCGAAACGATTGCCAACACCCGTTCCCCTCGAGGCGCCCAGAGTTCGGCAGCTCATGCCGCGGCCGACCGATACGGTCAACAGCGGCAATCTGCCAGGCGTCCTCCTTGCGGCGGCGCGACTCGATCAGGAGCTCTCGCCGCCCTCCGAGGTGCAGGCGATCCTTGCGAAGGTCCAGTCCATCCAAACGCGGGACGACGCCCAGCGGTACCTGGACGAGGTCAACTCGAAAGCCGAAGCCGAGAAAGCCGATGAGCAAGCCCGTTTTCGGCTGTTGCGCCGAAAGCCCAGGAAGCGGAGCACGAAAAAGAACGCAACCTAATGAAAGGAGGTCAAACATGCGGGCAAACACGAAACTCCTTATTAGCACCGGCAGTCTTTCAATCTTGATTGGTCTCATGGCCAACCCGGGGCCCGTAAGCGCCGCCGAACTTATTGACATGGTCGCGTCCCGGCCATGCTCGGCGATCGCGGGTGATCGCGTCGGCGCCTCCGGCAATTGCAGCGCTTCCGCCGACCACAAGAAACTGGCAGTCACGCTGACGGCAAAGCAGATCGATCTGAACAAATCACCTGGTGACGCCGGCTCTGTCAGCTTCGATCTGCCCGACGGCGTCACCTTTCCCGGCTCTGAAGCCCGCCGGATTTCGGTCGATGGCTTGATGCTCTACAATGATGCTCTCGCTCCCGAAGTCTGGCGGGTGAACCCCGGCAGCACGCTCGAGATCAAGCTGGTCAACCACTTAAGCGCCGGCGAAACAGGCTCCACGAACCTTCACACGCACGGGCTTCTTGTTACGCCAGACCTCGACACCAAGGGCGCAAAGGCCCTCGAGCCGGTCGGCGACACCGTTTACGTTTGCACGATTCCGGAGGGTGAGAGCACGACCTCGCCGAGCGCCAAGAACTGCGCGGCTCACGGCGCCTACTACGGCAACACAACCTCAGAAATGAATTACCGGATCGCTTTGCCGTCGGATCATCCAGAAGGCCTGTTTTGGTATCACCCGCACGTCCACATGAATGCGCGCACGCAGGTCGGCGCTGGCCTCTCCGGGCTCATCTTCGTCCAGGGCGCAACCGGCAGCGCCAGCGGTGGCGCGCGCGTAACAAGCGGCGCTCAGCCAACCGAACGCTTCCTGATGCTGAAGGATCACCAGATCGGTTCGGTCTCGGGAGGCGATCCGGCGACCCTCAAAGCCAGCTTCCTGCCGGTCGGAGACCACGATGCCGGGCTTTGCGGCGCCGGAACGACGGTGCGCGGCACCTGCTTCGCCGACGACAAGGGCTGGCTCTTCACCGTAAACGGCCAAGTTTACCCGCACATCACAGTCAAGTCGGGCGAGCGCGAGATTTGGCGGATCGCCAATACCAGCGCCGACATGACCTACGATCTCGCGCTTGTGGCCAAAGACAGCGGCCGTCCGCTACGCATGCAACTCCTAGCGCGCGACGGCATTGCTGCAGCCCAGGAAGGCGCAGATTCCGCCATTCTCGTCGAACGTGTGCTTATGATGCCAAGCTCTCGCATCGAGGTGGCCATCGATCGCGTCGCCAGCGAAGGCCTGTTCGACAGCGGCAAGCCGCTGGAAGCGGTGTTGAAGACGTACGGCTATTACACGGGTGGCGACGCCTGGCCGGCGGTCGAGCTTGCGAGCGTGAAATTCGAAGCCGCTCCGGCTGCGATCCCGACGGCGAGGCCACGGGTTGTTCCCCATCACGTGACGGCCGGCGTTCCTTCGGTGACAAAGGCCTTGGAGCCGCTGCGGGTGTCCGCATGGACTCCGTCCGCGTCGCCAAACACGGCCGCACCGCCCGCGCGTGCGGTTAAGGGAGACGCGCGCGCACCAGGGCCCGACCCGGCTTTCGGCGGCGATCACATGTTGCACGCCGGTGGCGTCAACGAGCATCCTTTGCCATTGCCCTCCGTCGAAGAGTGCAAACCGCTGCTGCCCGGCGAGGAGCGCCTGATCGTCCTTGCGATCGAAAAGCCGGACAAAGATCACGAGTGGTTCAAGATAGGCGCAACGCGCGCAAAACGGCGGCAAACTCTGACCAAGTGCAGCGCCTTCTGCCGTCTTGCGACACCAGCACCCGAAGTGGCTGTCGTGACTTCGCGGTCCTGACCATGCTTGTTCGCCTGGGCTTGCGGGCAGGCGAAGTCGCCAAACTGCAACTTGAGCACATCGATTGGCGAGCCGGCGAGATCGTGATTGCCCACAGCAAAGGCAATCGCACCGAACGATTGCCATTGCCAGCGGATGTCGGCGAAGCAATTGCGGCTTACTTGCGTCACGGCCGTCCCGCAAGCACGCAAGGCCGCACAGTGTTTGTACGGATCACAGCTCCGCATCATGCTCTCACCACTGGCGCGGTAACGCAGATTGTTCGCCACGCTGGCGAACGGTGCGGCTTTGAACCGATCCATGCTCACCGGCTGCGTCACACCGCGGCGACTCTGATGCTACGCGGCGGGGCATCGCTGCCCGAGATCGGACAACTTCTGCGTCACCGCAACGCTATCACGACATCGATTTACGCCAAGGTCGATCGCGATGCTCTGCGATCGATCGCCCGCCCTTGGCCGGGAGACGTCGCATGAACGCTCTCCGCAAGGCTCTCGTAGACTATTTTGCGGTTCGCCGCGCCCTCGGCTTTAAGCTCTATCGAGCCGAGAAACTCCTCGGTCAGTTTCTCACCTTCGTCGAGGATCGCGGCGAAGACCATCTAACAACCAAGACGGCGCTCGCTTGGGCGGCACTCCCTCAGGGCGGTCGAACCTGGGCGTTTGCCCGACTTTCCGTTGTTCGCCGCTTCGCCAATCACCTGCGCGGGATCGATCCCGCGACCGAGGTGCCCCCGACCCACTTGCTGGTGCAGCAAAAAGGCCGAGCCACCCCCTACCTATACTCGGAGGCGGATATCGCGGCCCTCCTCGCCGCAGCCGGGACGCTGCGGACGCCGCACCGAGTGGCGACATTTCGGACATTGATCGCTCTGCTTGCAGTGACCGGAATGCGGGTTGGGGAAGCGATCGGCCTCGACCGCGACGATTTTGACTCCGTCGTTGGACTACTCACCATTCGGAACGCAAAGTTCGCCAAGTCTCGCCAATTGCCGCTGCATCCGAGCACCGTGGCTGCACTGGTTGATTATCTGCGTCGAGACGACCGTCCGGCAAACTCGTCGAATACGCCCGCACTGCTGGTCACTACGGTTGGCACCAGGTTCGGCTACATGGGCGTCCAGCCTGTCTTTCGTCAAATTGTGGAGGTCGCCGGCCTCAAGCCGCGCTCTGCCTCATGCCGTCCGAGGCTGCATGACCTGCGGCATGGATTTGCCGTCAACACCATCCTTGATGGATATCGAGATGGCCGGGAGCCGGGGAACCGGATCGCGTTGTTGTCGACCTACCTCGGCCACGTCGATCCTGTCAGCACATACTGGTATCTTTCAGCTGCGCCGGAGTTGCTGACGCTGGTTGGTGATCGTTTGGAGCGGCACCTCGGAGGTGCCGCATGACCGCACTTGCCCCAACCCTGCAAGCGTTCTTCACGGAACGCCTGATCCGCCAGCGCCAGGCTAGTCCCCATACACTTGCGGCCTACCGGGACACGCTGCGGCTGCTGCTGATCTTCGCGTCCGAGAGGAAAGACGTCGAACCATCGAAGCTAGACATCGACGATCTTGATGCGCCGCTCATCGGCGCCTTCCTCGACCATCTTGAGAAGCAGCGGGAGAATAGTGCGCGCACTCGCAACGCTCGACTCGCCGCCGTCCGTTCGCTGTTCCGGTACGCAGCGCTTCGACATCCCGAGCATGCCGCCATAATCGAACGCGTGCTTGCCATTCCGCGCAAGCGTTTCGACCGGAGGATCGTCACTTTCCTGATCGAACCGGAACTCGATGCGCTGTTCCGCGCACCCGACCGCTCGACCTGGACCGGGCGGCGCGACCATACCTTGCTTACGCTCGCGGCCCAAACGGGCCTGCGTGCGTCAGAATTGATCGGCCTTCGCCTCAGCGATGTTCATCTCGGCACTGGCGCCCACGTCAGTTGCATGGGGAAAGGACGGAAGTTGCGGATCACACCGATTACCTCGGGCATGGTCGCCCTCCTGCGTGTTTGGCTCGCCGAGCGCGCCGGTCAGCCGGCGGAGCCACTTTTCGTCACCCGATCGGGGACGTCACTGAGCCGTGACGCCGTCGAACATCGGCTCGCCAAATACGTTCAGATCGCCACCCGCGCCTGTCCGTCGTTGGGACAGAAAACCATCAGCATGCATGTGTTGCGTCATAGCGCCGCGATGCGATTGCTTCGGGCGGGAATTGAAACTTCGGTGATTGCACTTTGGCTCGGCCATGAGCAGGTCGAAACCACCCACATCTACCTACACGCTGATATGGGAATCAAGGAACGCGCACTGGCCGCGACAGATCCAGCGGTAGCCACTCCCGGTCGTTTTCGACCGAATGACAAGCTTCTCTCATTTCTGGAGGCACTGTGATTATGCCGACTCCAAAGCAGCGATCGCCACCGTCAGAGCCCGTCCTGAGCCAATGGTCGGCATAATCCAGAAGTCGGCATAATCTCTACTCGATCACCACCAACCAGGCCGCCATCAGCGCGCTGTTCCGCGTCGTCAACCGGTATGTCGGCAATCTCGCGCCGATGCCCGGCGTATTTCCGGACTACAAGGCGCCGATCATCCGGACGGGCGCCGAGGGGCGCGAGGTTGCGACCGCGCGGTGGGGCATGCCGTCGTCGTCGAAGGCGCTGATGGACGCCACCAAGAAGCGCGCGGAGAAGCTGCAAGCCAAGGGCAAGGCGGTCGACTTCAAGGAATTGCTCCGGATGGAGCCGGATTCGGGAACCACCAACATCCGCAACGTAAAGTCCAAGCACTGGACGCGATGGCTGGGTCCGGAGCACCGCTGCGTGGTGCCGTTCAACTCGTTCAGCGAGTTCAACAAGGCCGAGGGCGGCGACATCTGGTTCGCGCTCGACGAGACCCGCCCGCTCGCCTGCTTCGCCGGCATCTGGACCAACTGGACGTCGGTGCGGAAGGTCAAGGAGGGCGAGACCGTCAACGACCTCTACGCCTTCCTTACGACGGAGCCGAACGCCGAGGTCGGCGCCATCCATCCGAAGGCGATGCCGGTGATCCTGACAACGCCCGACGAGGTAGAGACCTGGATGACCGCGCCGGCCGACGAAGCGCTGAAGCTGCAGCGCCCGCTGCCGGACGGGGCGCTGCGGATCGTCGCGCGGGGCGTGAAGGAAGATCCATCAAACCCGATCGTGCCCGGATGATCAGCATCTCGAAAGCCGGCAGCATGCGGTCACCGGTCATCATCGTGGTGGTCGAGCTGGCGAATGCCTTCCGCTAACAAGCGGAGGCTCCGTGAACGACGAATCCCCGACAAGATGGCTCGATCCGATCTCCGAAAGCGCGTTACCGTCGAAATCCCACACTCGTCGTTGACCTGCGGGGATGTAGGTTGCTACCGAGAGAGTCCGCAACCATTGTTTCCGCCGATGCCAACCCCCGCCACCGAACAGCAGAAATGGCTCGACGAAGTCCGGCGCGCGCTGGAATTCGCTGAGGAGAACGTCGGAGCCGACATCGTGGCGACGCGGAACGCGCTCTACGCGCTCTGGCGAGCCATGGATGGCGCCCCGGGTACGACGCGCGACCTCTTTCGCCGGTTCGACGAAGACACGCTCGTAGCTGACGCCGCTGGGCTGAGTACGAATGGGCTTTTTTCTGGAATTCCCCTGACGGCGGCCAATCAGCTTCAGCGGAAGGAGCTTCTGTACGCCCTCGCGGTCCGGCTGAGATGTGTCGAAGACCTGCTGCACGAGATGATGGACGGTGTGCCCATACGGAGCGAAGCCCAGTGCTTGGCGACCTACGAGGGCCGCGAAGGATTCGTCCTCCTGCGGCAGCCCCGCCACCGGATCGCGAAGACCCGCCAGACCTTCCGCAAGCGCGGTCTCCGCCGATCCAGCATCTTCCCGCTGAACATCGGCGACTATCGCGTAAAGCCGCTGTTCTTCGAGGATCCGCGCGCCCGCGACCGGATGATCGCGCAGCGCGACCTGTCGCTCGGCGCCGGTCTGTTCGAGGGTCTGAGCTTTGATCTCGGTCACGATGCTGGCGGCTTCTTCGTCAAGGGCGTCACCGCAGGGAATCAGATCGACGTTATCCGGGACGATCTCGCTTCGGCCTCGAATTCGGGGTGCGACGGCGTCGTCTACCCGGAGCTCACCGTCACGAGAGAGACGCTCGGCGAGATTGAAACCAGGATCGGCGGCGGAGACTGGCGGTCCGACCTCAGTTTCCTCGTTCCTGGCTCGCTGCATGAAGAGGTCGGCGGGCAGCGTTTCAACATCTGCTCGATTCTGAACGGGTACGGCGGGAAGATCGGGGAACACCGGAAGCTATTCCAATTCACCGACGGTGCGAACGATGCGGAATCGATCGAACTAGGCATTGAGCTTCCCGTGCTCATCCTGCCGGACGCGACGATCGCCTTCGGCATCTGCCTGGACTACTGCGTCTCCGGCGAAGATCCACCTTACGAGGATCTGGACGTCGACTACTTCCTCGTTCCCTCGTGCGGCAACGGGACGACTATGGAAGGTCATATCGACCGGTCCAAGAAGTACGTCGACGTACGAAAGACGAGAACTCTGGTGGTGCAGCAGTTCTTCGACGAACGCTGCGTCGGAGATCCGCCGATCGGATATGTCCTCTGCCGCCGAGACGATACTAGGCTGACGGTCCCGCAGACCGAAATGCGGATACGATGGGGCATTTACAATATTTGAAGATACTTTACACCTTGGCGGACGGAAGTGGTCTCCTATATTAAAGTTTCTTCAAGCGTTTGCTGCCATGAATGCCCTACGCGGCAGCTAAGGTGAGCTAAATCAATGACATACGCGACTGGATCAAGCGAGATGGACCGCCTATTGGATGGCGTGTCATCGGCTCAGGCGGATCCGGACGAGGTGTTTCCGCGTCTCCGAAGCTGCTATGCGCTTCTGTCCGATAAGGAAAAGAATGTCGAAGTCGCGCACGAGGCAGTCTACGCCGCCTTGCGCAGTGCGGTATGGGCGTTCATTTCGAGCGGAGATAGCGGCCCCCATCTCAACCGATGGATGGACCTCGTGCTGCGCGTCCGTCAGTTCATGCGCGTCCATCGATCCGGGATATCCGAAAGACTGACGACGCTTTCGGACATGCTTGAACAATCCGCGAATGCCGCGGACCAAGCCGGACGGCTGAAACTTGGCAAGAACCATCTGCTCGTCCTCGATCTGCTGCAGCAGCGACGGGGCGAGGCCGCACGCGCCGACCTCGCGAAGGAAACTGGCCTCAAGGACTCCAACCTTTCGCACGTCCTCTCCAAGCTCGCGGCCTTCGGACTCATCGACAGGATCCCGGTCGGACGCGAAGCCACCATCCGGATCACGGACAAGGGACGGAAAGCTATCTCCGGCCGTCAAGAGCTGGAGAGGCAGGGTAGAGAGGATCCGCCGGCGTTCTGCGACTGGATCCCGTATCCGATGGCGCTCGCCGACATGCGCGGCTCCACGGTCAGATGCAACGAAGCCTTCGCCCGGCTGCTGCAAGCCTCGCAGGACGGACTCGAAAAGATGCCGGTGGAGATCCTGCGGCAAAGCCTGGCTGCCAGGATTCAGGACGAGGAATTCGGCGAGCTGACCGACTCCGACGGGTGCGCACGTCGCGTGATCGAGGCGTCGGAGGGAGACCGGACGTTCTGGCTCGCTGTCGACGTTGACATGTATCGGCGCAGGATCGACGAACTCGAGAAGAGAGAGAGCGTTCTCGCGCACGAATTGACCGAAGCGAGATCTCTCGTCGCGCCACATGCGGGCGTTTCCCGGGCACGCGACGACTTCGCCCGGTTCTACGCCGACGCTCCGCAGTACGACTTCGCCGGAATGGTGAAGCAACTGACGCCCGACGTCATGACCTCGGTCAGTTCAATCGCGGCGGCCTCCCGATTGCTCTTCGAAAGCAAGTCTCTCAAGGGAGACGAGCGAAGCTATTGCGCGGCGATCGTCAACAACTCCGACCATCTGAAGAACGTTCTGGGCGGTATGATCGCGGTCGCCGACGCCGATCCGTTCGCGCTGGTGGTCGTACCTTTCCGCCCTCATTCGATCGCCTCGGAGATCGTAAAGAACTTCGCGTACTCCTCAAAAGCGCATGGCTACACGATCGCGACCGTCCATTCCGACGCGGACCACGAAATGATGGCCGACCCGTACGCGTTCAAGGCGGCTCTGCAAACGACGATCGCCGGCGTGGTCAAGGTCCTACCCAGGGGGGCGAACGTCGGAATCAAAACGGTGACGCGCGAGCACGGTATCGAAGTCGACATCGTCGCCGATGTCGTCGGCACGTCCGGGCATATCCTACCCTTGAACGCCTTGGCCCAGTGTCAGGCTTACGTCTCCAGCTTCGGAGGCACGTTCGATCAGGTCGAGTACCGCAAGGGCTCCATCTGCACGAAATATCTGTGGCCGTCGGAGCGACGACGAATACGATAGACGAGCGACCTCGCCGCCTCGATGCCCCCTCGCGTCACGTACTGACGGAACAGGGCCAAGCGTCGGCGAGCTTTAGATCCGACGGCCGGTCGAGCGAAGGTTCTCCATCAGCTGCTTGAACGCCGCAGATCGGGCTCGGTATTGCTCGTCGGTTTCGCGCCTCTCCCGAGCGGTCATGCTCGTTTTGCCGACGCGGTCGATTGCGATCTCAGTCCTTCAGGCCGCCACGATCGTCGGACGCAGCACGTTCAAGAGTTCGCCCGGTTTCACCAAGGCGCTGGCCGGCAAGCCGACAAACTCGGGCTTGTTAAACAATTCGATGATCCTGACGTCGCTGGAAGCGAACACGGTGAACCAGAGGCCGCGGTGGAACTGGACGACGGCCGCGACGACCGTTCGCGCGTCGCAATTGTAGCGATAGGCGAACTGGTCTGCCACGTTCTTCCGGCCCTGCCGTAGGGTTTCGTGCACCGGCACGATGCGCAGGCGAGCATCAAGGTGCTCCTGCGTCATGCCGCCATTGAACGCGAACTGACACCAGACCCGGCCGTGAAGCGGAAGGGCGCTTCCGACATGCTCACGATAGAGCGCCATCGCCAATTTCGCGCCATAGACTGAAAGATTTGCGTTCATTCGGGGGCCGTCGGCATGAACTCTGACGACCCGTTTAAGAAGCCCGAAATCGGTTGTCCGAAGCCACTCCGAGCGCGCCTTGTCCGGCCGGCTCATCTCGTCCCTGACGCCAGGCGCGTGAGCATCGACCGCGGAGACGAGCTTGCGCATCTCCTCGGCTTGCCAGCTGCCTACGTCATTGTCGGGGTGTATGCGTGCCATCAGCGCGGCCACCGCATCCGCCCCGCGGGTGCCGTTGTTGCATGCGCTACATGCGGCGTACTCCATGCCGCTGGGGCGCTCCTTGCCCCGCAGCATGCCACGGGACGGCATGTGTTCGAGCGTCTGAGGTGGGCCATCGCAATAGATGCAGCGGGGTTCTGCCGCCAAGATCGCCTGGCGCGAACGACTCCTGATTCTGGCTTCGCTCATGGTCGTTTCGAGGTTCGTCGGGCCACTCGGCAAATCGATGCGAATCTCTACCATATCGGACAATTCGGTGCTTTCGGTGGTGCCCAGCCGAAGTCTGACGCAGTTGACCACGGCCGCTGACAAGGGCGGTCTTCTCGCCAGGACGAGGGCAAGGGAAGGCGAGGTTACCGCCGAAATCTACGCGTTTCTCATGATGGAGCCGAACGCCGAGGTGAAGCGAGTGCATCCGAAGGGCGATGCCGGTGATCCTGACGACAGCCGAAGAGTACGACGTCTGGTTGCGCGCGCCGTGGAACGAGGCCAAGGTGCTGCAGCGGCCGTTGCCGGACGGCGCGCTGCGGATCGTCGCCAGCGGCGAAAAGGAAGACCCGGGCCCGGCGACGTAGCCGGGGGAGACGCGCTGCGGATAAGTGCCGAAAAACCTTCACGAGCAGACAGGGAGACGAACTTGTTCCAACTCATCGAATTGTCCCAGGAGGCCTCGGGCTATGTGCACCTGTCGACCGCCACGGCCTGGCAAGCCTGGATCCGTAAATGTTTGCCCGACGGCCTTGATGAGGACGTGCGGTTGCGTCTGATCTCGAATCTCAAGCACGTCTTGGTCGCGCTGGAGATGAAAGCCGCACTGATCGTTCCGCACGCTAAGAGAGGCAGGCTTCTGTTTGAATCCTACTTCCCCATGCTCGACTTCGAATTCTGCGTCGGCACGTTCTCGGTATGCGAGGGTCTCGGCTCCGCGCTCTGGCTGAGGGAAAACGGATTGGACGGGTCTAAGGCCGAACGCATCGGCATCGAGCAGTGGAAGGCGTCCCTGGAAAAAAGGTTTGACCCCGAGAAGAAGCTCGGCCTCGCCGCGGACGTCGACAGCGTCAAGGGCGTCAGGGACAAGCTTCACCAGGACAAGCTAGGCGCCCGCGAGAACATCGACTGGCACGCGTTCTCATACGACAGGGCGTTCACGCCGGCGGCGCGCGCGATGCGGTCTCTGCTGCGCACGAGCGCCGACGAGGTGCCGAAGGAGACGAACCTGACCGCCGAGTAAATCATGCGTCTCGCCAAACTCAGCATCCGGAATTTCAGAAACTTCCGCGCGATCGACGTCCCGCTTTCCGGGAACGTCGTGGTTCTGGGAGAAAATCGCGTCGGGAAGAGCAACCTGCTGTTCGCGATCCGACTCATTCTGGATCCGACCTTGCCGGACGCGGCCCGTCAACTCAGGCTGTCCGATTTCTGGGACGGCGGTCCTCCGAACTACGACGATCCGATCGAGGTACACCTCGAGCTCGCCGACTTCATGGGAGATCCGGCGCTCGTCGCCCTTTTGACCGACTTCAGAACGCCTCTCGATCCGACGACTGTCCGGCTGAGCTACGTCTTCCGCAAGAAGGCCGGAGTGACTGGCGTCCCGCAGACCAGCGCCGACTTCGACTTCGTCGTGTTCGGAGGTGGAGACGAGACCCGCGCCGTGCCCGGCCGAGTACGCCGGAGGGTCGCGATCGACGTTCTGGACGCCTTGCGCGACGCCGAGACCCAGCTGGCGAGCTGGCGCAATTCGCCTCTCCGTCATCTACTGGAGGAGGCCGTCTTCGCCATTCCGTCGGCCGATCTGGGCGGGGTGGCTGCGGAGCTCGACAAGGCCACGAAGGCGTTGGAGAGCTTTCCGACGATCAAGGCGCTCGAAGACGAATTGAGGGCGGGTATCCTTCACTTGTCCGGAAAGGCGCACGACATCGATGCCAGGCTTAGGTTTGCTCCCTCCGATCCGCTGCGGCTCTTCCGGGCGATCGCGATGTTCATCGATGGAGGAAGACGGGGGATAGCCGAGGCCGGCTTGGGGTCAGCCAACGTGGCGTTGCTCGCGTTGAAACTCGCGGAGTTCGCTTGGCGCCGCAAGAAGAACGACCGGAATTTTTCGCTTCTGTGCATCGAGGAGCCCGAGGCGCACCTGCATCCGCAACTTCAGCGATCGGTGTTCAAGAAATTATTCGGCGGCGTCGATCCCACGCAGGCGCTGATCGTGACGAGCCATTCGCCGACGCTGGCGGCGGTGACTCCCTTACGGTCGATCATACAGCTGAGGGGTCGAAACGGCGCAACGGAAGCGTTTTCGCTGGCGGCACTCCCGGTCGGCGCGGACCAACTCGATGATCTCGAGAGCTATCTGAACGCGACCCGCGCGGAGCTACTTTTCGCCCGGGGCGTGCTCTTCGTCGAAGGCGACGCGGAGGAAGCCCTGGTTCCAGTGTTCGCGCAGTCGATGGGCCGGCCGCTGGACGAACTCGGGATCACAGTCTGCAACGTAGCGGGCGTCAACTTCAGCCCTTACGTCAAGCTCGCTGAGTCCTTAAGCCTGCCTTATGCCGTGATCACCGATTGGGATCCGCTGGACGGATCGAAACCACCGTTGGGCCGAAAACGGACGATCGCTCTTTGGCAAGACATGCTCGAGGTGCGTCGGCAACCCGAGCTGACACCGGTTCAACTTGCGGAGTTCGAGACCAAAACCTTTGCTGAGTTCGCGCCGGCAGCGGCCAATTCGGGCGTCTTCCTGAACGATCGGACTTTCGAGGTGTCGATCGCCAGCACGCCAGCGCTTCTGCATCCGCTCCTCGACATTCTCGACCAACAGGGATTCGGTTCGACGCGAACAAACCGGATTGCCGCTTGGCGCGCCGGCACGTCAGCGGTGGATCCGACGCAGCTGCTCGCCATGATCGCCGATATCGGCAAGGGTCGATTGGGCTCGAGATTGAGCAGGAAGATGATCGGTCTTCCTCCGCCGCAGTACATCGCCGACGCGATCACGAACGTGGCCAACCGTGTCTGATCCCCGCCGTCTTGTCGGAGCGCTCAAGGAACTCGAGGGCAACCCCGAGCAGCTCGCCGCCGCGCGCGAAACCGGGCACTGCGTGGTCTTGGCCGGCCCGGGCAGCGGCAAGACCAAGACCCTCACGACCGCCATGGCTCGGGCCCTGGTGGAGCACGTAGTCGATCCCCGCGGCGTGGCCTGCATCACCTACAGCAACGAGTGCGTCGCCGAGCTTGAGGCCCGTCTGTCGACGCTCGGAATTGGCCCGGGCAACCGCGCTTTCATCGGTACGGTCCACGGGTTCGCGTTGAGCCAGGTCATCTCGCCCTATGCGCGCTGCGTTCCGGTCGGCCTACCCGCGGACTTCAAAGTCGCGACGCGGGCGCAATCACGCGCCGCTGTGGAAGCAGCCCATGCCGCCGTGATCGGTGGCGCCGAAGATCCGCATCGGCGCTGGCAGTTCGCCGTCGAGAAGCGGCGACGCGACGTCGATCGCAGCCGGCCGGAATGGAGGGGGCAGAATCCCGAACTGGCGAACTTCATCGAGGCCTACGAAGCGGAACTGCGAAATCGAGGGCTCATCGACTACGACGATATGCCGCTCCTCGCCTACCGCATGATCAAGGAATACGGGTGGATAGGGGATGCCATCAGAGCGCGCTTCCCGGTATTGTTCGTCGACGAATATCAGGATCTAGCCCGTCTTATTCGTCAGAGTGCGCCTGAGAGGCTGGCGAGCGTGGTGTAAAGCGCTGATGCGGCGTAGGATTCGGTTGCAAAGCCAACCCCATCACCTCAACCGCGAACGCCAGGCCCGCCATGACCGATGATACGATTCTGCCCTTCTCGTTTCCAGCCGTTCACGCCAAGAAAGTCACAGCTGCCTTCGATGGCGGTCGGCTGACCTCGAACGGGGGCGTGATGCTTCTGGCGATGGCCGAGCGGCGTCTCGGCTTGGCCGACAATTTGGCCCGGGTGTTCCCGGATCGGCGCGATCCGACGCGGGTCGTGCACAGCCTTGTCGATATGTTCCGCGCGCGCATGTTCGCGATCTGCTGCGGCTACGAGGACGCCGACGACCTCGATCATCTGCGGTCCGATCCCGCATTCAAGCTGGCCTGCGGACGGCTGCCGGACACGGGTCGCGATCTGTGTTCCCAACCGACGCTGTCGCGGCTGGAGAATGCTCCGCGCCTGCGCGACGTGATCCGACTGACCTACACTTTGGTCGACGCATGGATGGATAGCTACCCGCGCGAGCCGGCATCCGTCACGCTCGACATCGATGATACCTGCGATGTCGTCCACGGCCATCAGCAGCTCTCGCTGTTCAACGCTCATTATGACGAACGCTGCTTCCTGCCGATCCACGTCTACGACACGGAGAAGAGCCGGCCCGTGGCGGTCGTGCTGCGGCCCGGCAAGACGCCGGGCGGCGTCGAGGTGCGTGCCCACCTGCGCCGCCTGATCCGGCATATCCGGACGCGGTGGCACAACACGCGAATTACGTTCCGTGGCGACGGGCACTATGCCCGGCCGGAGGCAATGGCGTGGTGCGAGACCAACGGCATCGACTACATCTTCGGTCTGTCCGGCACCAAGCCGCTCGCCAGAAAACTCGACGAGGCCGCCGACGACATCCGCACGCGACGCGCCATCGAGAACCTGCCGGTTCTGCGTGGCTATACCGAGACGCGCCACAAGGCAAAGTCCTGGGATCGCGAACGGCGTACCGTCGCCCGTATTGAGGCGACGATGCTCGGCCTCGACATCCGTTTCGTCGTCACCAGCCTCGATGTCGGCTCGGCCGAGTGGATCTACGACAGCCTGTATTGCGCGCGCGGCCAAGCCGAGAATCTGATCAAGCTGCATAAGACACAGCTCGCCTCCGATCGCACCAGCTGCCGTTCGGCGCTCGCCAATCAAGTCCGCCTCGTTCTCCACACCGCCGCTTATTGGCTGATGCTGACCGTGCGCGACGCGATTCCCAAAGCCCGGGAATTGGCCACAGCCGAGTTCGCGACGCTGCGTCTTCGTCTCTTGAAACTCGCTGCCCGTGTGGTCGAGACCACGAGCCGCATTCGCCTTGCGTTTGCCGCGGCATGTCCCGAAGCCGACCTGATCCGCGGCTTGCCAGGCGCGCTGCTGCCTCTCGGTCCTTGACCGGCGGGGCGTCCGCCCCCCGTTCGCCCAACCTACACCTCAAGCGCGTTGCAAAGTACGGGTCGGTCAGGCGGTGAAAAGCCGAAGGCAATCCCGCGCGCCTCGTCAGAGCAGATGTGCGGCCACATCAATCGGACTAAAAAAAGCACTCTCACGAATAGGACGGGCTAGGTCACGCGCTGCATGAGCTCGTCCTGCTGCTCTGCTTCGGCGGAGGTATCCGATTGTTCGCGGTCGGCGACGCAGACCAATCGATCTATGGATTCAACGGCGCCAACCCGGAGCTTTTGGCGAGCCTTACGGAGCGCGCGGATGTCCGAACGATCCGACTGCGCTTCAACTACCGGTCCGGCAAGAAAATCATCAGGGCCTCGCTTGGTGCACTCGGCGAGGAGCGCGACTATCGGGAAATCGACGGGGCGCCCGACGGGGAGTTGGCGTTCTACGCCGTCCCGCTCGGTCTGGATCAGCAGGCGCAGACCATCGCCACGACCATCATTCCGAATATTCTCGCGAAGGGCATCCCGCCGGGCGAGATCGCCGTCCTGTATCGGGCGGGTTGGCATGGTGACAAGGTCGCTGAGGCCCTGAGAGAGGCGGACATTCCCTTCGTCCGAGCAGATCCTAAGGGACTGGTTCGACGAGGATCGCGGCTTGCTTGCTTCATAGAGGACTGCGCGCGCTGGGCGACTGGCGGATGGCGGGATGCCGATCCTTCCTACAGCCGCTTGCTCGCACGCGCCTCCGCGCTCGTCTACGGACGCACTGCGAGCGAGCACGAAGTGCAGGAGCTATCGGACCGTCTCATCGTTTTCTTGAATTCGTCCATCGGTAACAGAGAAACCACGCACGTCTGGCTTCAACGATGCGAACATGAGTTGATCGAACCGTGGCAAGCGATCACGCGCAACTCGGAACAGGATTGGGATGTCTGCTCCGAGATGGTCTCGAACACCGATCCAGCGAACGATTTGGACATGCCGCTCAACCACTTCGCCGGACGCGTCGAAGGCGCTGGACGCGCCACCTTGACTACGTTGCACAGCGCGAAGGGACGGGAATTCGACGCCGTTATCATGTACGGCGTCAACTCCGCTGATCTCCCGAACAACAGAGACAAACAGACGCCACATGGTCTTCGCGAGGCGCGTCGACGCTTCTATGTCGGCGTCACACGTCCTAGGAAATCGCTGAGCCTGGTGTTCCAGGAGCATCACCATTCGCCCTGGGTCTACGAACTCGCGCAGCGAAGCTAGGGCTAAGGCGCAAGCTTGCCTGTACGATGCGGAAAGGGAGCGTTTCTGTATCTCCGGTCCATCAGTGCCGCCCGGGGGCGGCCTCGGCTTTGGGCGGGCTTGGTGTCGTTCGCTTTTTCAGCGGCGCTGACTTGGTTGGGGCGACATGGTTGGAGCTTGCCAACTTTTCCTTGATACCCCTGAACAAACCATCTTTTTCGGCGTAGAGCGCTCCGCGCTGTCGGCGGAGGGACTCGGATGAGATCCACACATAGCGTCCGGCCTGCGGCGGGGACGGCAAGAGCTGACGACGACGGGATGCGCTTCTTCGTGCATGCAGGCGTTCACCCCGACCGACCGCTCGATCAACAGAACGAGCATGACCTCCTCTGGATTCGGAAGCCGTTTCTGACAAGCACCGAGGACTTCGGCCGTCTCGTTGTCCACGGGCACACACCGACCGAGAACGGCGTCCCGGACCAGCGCCCAAACCGTCTGAATATTGATACAGGTGCGGTCTACGGGCGAGGGCTTACTGCGGCCGTCTTCATTGATGAAACCATCCGACCAGTGAAATTTCTCACCGCCCAATAGAACACGGCGGACTTTCGTACAGATGAGACATTTCGCGCTGCGCTATCCGTTAAATCTCTCACTTTGATCGCGCAATCCGTCCGTGATTCGAATATCGGAGCGTCCTGCACCACGCTTCTCGACACGCACTTGCACCGCAATACGATCGATCATGGCGGCGACGTGCGTGATGACGCCCACCTTCCGGCCGCGCCCTTGCAATGTTTCCAACGCGTCCACCGCCATATCGAGGGTCTCCGCATCGAGCGATCCAAAGCCTTCATCGATGAACAGCGTATCGACAAACGATGCACGGCCCTCAAGACCCGAGAGCGCGAGCGCAAGCGCCAAAGAGACGAGGAAGCGTTCGCCACCGGAGAGGCTTCGTGTCGCACGGAGCTCGTCGCCCATGTCGCGATCGCTGATCTGCAGCGTTAGGTCGGACGCAGCTCCTCGCGCAAGCAGATACCGTGGGCTTAATGCGCTGAGGTGATCATTGGCCAGCTGGATTAGATGATCGAGCGTGATGCCCTGTACGAATCGACGAAAGCGATCGCCAGTGGCCGAGCCGACAGCATCACTGACGGATTGCCAAATCGCTAGCTCGGCTTTCGCTGTGTCGATTTCTACCGACAGGGTTGTGGCAGCGCGGCGCGCCTCGTCGTCTCGCAACAGCACAGCTGAAAGCGCTCCGGCGCGTTGGTGCAAGCCCCCGATTGCCGTCGTCAGCACTGCAACGGCGGCGGTCAACGCCTCCGCGTCGGTTGTCTCGTCGAACTCTTCAAGAGCCCTGCTGAGGTCGCTCTGGCGCGTCAGGACCGCCGCACTGGCATCAATCAGAGCCCGGTCTATCTCTTTAATTCGCGCCCGCAGCGCTCGGCACACGGCTTGATCGGTGGAAATGAGCGCGGCAACCTGATCAGACGATCGTTCAACACTCTGACAGGCGGCGTTGAAAGCATCTTCGGCCGACGCGCGACGCAGCGTCGCGACCTCCAATGCAGAGACGGCTTCCTCGCAGCGGGCGCAGGCCGCTTGGAACGCGGCGGCGGTCGTGGATTTTGCCTCGCGCGCCGCTGCTAGGGCTTCGCGAGCTGTTCGACGGAATTCGTTGATACGGGTACGGTGACTGGCCGTCGCCTCGCCATCAAGCAGCTTGGTCCGGTCAAGCATCTTCTCGTCTACAACAGAACGACGTTGATTAAGCCGGGCTGCCGACTCCGTCACCTGTTTTCCGGCATGTTCCAGCGAAGCGGCGGCGGCTGCACGATCAGGCGCTAATCGCTGCAACGTCAGATCGAGCTCGCCAACTTGCTTACGCAAGGCGTCGTACTCATGGGCGACCGTCGAGAGGCAGGCGGCCACGCCCTCGGGATCGGCGTCGAGCTGCTCGGCTGTTCTATCCGCTGCGGCGAGAAATGGGGCGATTTCGCGATCGATAGAGCCGAGACGCTCAGCAATATCCGCTCCCCGAACCGTGTGTTCCTTGAACGTCAACTGCGCGGCATGAAGTCTCGATCGCCGTTCCTCGATGTTCCGGATCATCGATTCGATCATCACACCGAGCACGTCGTGCTCTCGCTGCAAATCATCAATCTCTGTCCGGAGACGTCTGGCGTCTGCAAGCGGAACGCTGGCTGCGGTCCGCTCCACGCTTGCTGTCACTGCTAGCGCCGCCAATTCGGACGCTCCTTGCGCGTCCGGTACGATCGGCATACTAGCCACCAATCCCGCCTTTGCGCAGAGGTCTCGCAGCAACGATCTTTGCCCACTATAAACATCCTCGGCCGCAGACACTTGGCTGCGCGCGGCGTCAATTCCTCGCTTTGCCTCGGACTGCCGCACCTCGGCTGCAGCGAGCGCGCGTGTGGCTACGCTAACGCGCAGGCTTGTCGCGTCCAGCGCCGCATCTAGTTCCTGGCGACGGCGGCGGATCGCCGCGACCATGTCGTTCAGCGCGCTGGGGTTTAAAAGATGGGGATGATCTGTGCTGCCGCACACGGGGCAGGCTGCATCCGGGGCCAACATACTGCGCAAGTGGGCCGCCTCCGGCGAGACGGCTTCGTCGGCAAGGTCAGCGAGCGGCTCGATTTCGGCGCGGGCCGTTCGATCGCGGAGTTGTTCGGACTCAGCGACAGCGATCTGGCCGCTAGCCGTGCTTACCTCCTGCGCTGCGGCGGCAAGCGCCGAAACACCGCGAGCCAGATCCGCCGATGCGCGAATGTGCTGCCCACAGACAGCACTCGCCTCACGAACGGCATCAAGAACGCGCTGCAGGCTCGTGTCACGTTCGTACAGCACAGCTTCGTCGATTGCAGCAAGACTGCTTCGGCGGCCGCCGATGTCACGAGTGAAGCCCTCTTTTCGATCGCGATCCACAGCGAGCTTCTCTGAAAGCTCCGCTATTTCGAGTTCTAAGCTCGCCACGGTCCTTCCGACTTCAGCTACGCCGAAGGCCGCCGCGGCGCCGTCACGTTTCAGTATGACCCGCTTGTCTAACAGGGCCGTCGCGTCGTCGAGGCGATCGGCAAGAAGGGCGCAACTAGATTGACCCTTCAGTTGCGCCGTTGCTATGCGGTGCCATTCGGCCGTCTGGGCAAGAGTGTGATCAATTGCTGCGAGCGCATCCACGTGATTCCGAAGGACCGTCTCAGCCTGCTGCGATTTCTCCGTCGCGTCGTTGAACTCGATCCGGGCCGTTGCGAGCTCCGCGTCGAGTTTTTCCGCTTCGCTCCAGAGGGGACCAAAGTGCTTGAAGATGTCTTCCGCGGCGCCGTCGGCCGTGGTCGCGTCCGACAGTTGAGTCGCTGCCGCCTCGTCGATCGCCCGCGAGTCTTCGCGCGCGATAAGCAACTCGCCGAGCCTTGTCGCGGCTGCGACAGCAGTCCACCGGGCGTTATCCAGATCTACGGACAATGGACGGAGCGGTTCGACCAAATCGAGTTCGGCCAAGGAACGATACTCATCCGCAGCGGCCTCACGCGCCGATCCCGCAACCGCTGCTTGGACCTCCGCCTGATTGAGATCGCTTCGGGCGGTAGCGACACGCTTGAAATGATCCAGTCGCCCAATGTCGTGATCGCGCTCTGCAACCTTTTGGGCGATGGCTTCAGCGAGCTGGCTTTGCTCTTCAAGTCGCCGCTGTCTGCCATCGTCGTCGAGAAGGCCGATGTCGCTGCGTGACTGCTCAAGCTGCTCGACACCTCTCCGACGCGCTTCCGTGCCTTCATGAATACGAACCGAGATTGCGGCGTAGATCTCCGTACCGGTTATCTTCTCAAGCAATTCGGCACGTTCGCTCTCGGCCGCGAGCAAGAACGTATCAAATTCGCCCTGGGCGAGAAGCACAGTTCGCCGGAACTGATCGAATGTAAGGTCAGTCCGCGCTTCTACAGCTTCGCGAACCTGGGTCTTACCCGTTGCCACGGCGCTGCCGTCATCAAGGCGAAATAGCGCACGCTGTTCATTTTGGAGCCGTCCATTTGCACGGGCGCGCGCACGATTGGCTTCCCATCGGACGCGGTAGCGCTCTCCATCTTGTCCGACGAAATCCACCTCAGCATATCCGCCGCCGGCCCCGCGGCGCAGGATCGCGCGGCCGTCATGAATGGAGATCGCCTCCCCGCTGGGATCGGGAGCATTCTCCCGACGGCCGATAGAGACACGTGGATATTCGCCATAGAGCGCAAGGCACAGCGCATCGAGAATAGTGGATTTCCCGGCGCCCGTCTCGCCTGTGATCGCGAATAGGCCCGAACCGGCAAGCGGGCCGGCCGCCAGATCGATTTCGAACGGCGCCGCAAGACTAGCCAGATTTGCGCCCCGGATTGCAAGGATGCGCATGGGTCAGGCCTCCGCACGCGCACGATGGAAGACCTCGAGATGCGCAGCTTCCGGCGCCACGCCGAACGCACGTTCGAACGCAAGCTTGAACACATCCTCCGGGTCCCGGTCCGCTAGCCTGATCAAGGGATCGGCGATCACCGCCTTATTAAGCTCGTCGGGCATCGCGGTGACGCGAACATCGACGATGCGGACGGGAAAGCTCTCGGCAATTCGGTCGATCTCCTCCCGAAACCCAGGTGAAAGCCCTTCGCGAGCGATGCGGATCTGGACAAATGGTCGCTCGTCCATCGCCAGATCTGGCTGGAGATCCAGGGCACTGAGATAATCGCCAAGCTCGTTCAGGTGCATATCGCCGGCCTCTGGGAGTCGAAGGAAGGGAACTGGTCTGCTGATGGGGATATCTTCAGACACAGCCTGCGCCCCGTCGAGCTTCACAAGGGTTACGCCATGATGATACGGCTGCTCCGTGGCCGACAACGGAATGAGTGAACCCGAATAGCGGACCGAATCTCGTCCAACGGCCTGAGCTTTGTGCAGATGGCCGAGCGCCACGTAGCTCGCTTCCACTGGGAACACATCATGCGGCACGGCGTGCTGACCGCCCACCAATATCCGCCGCTCGGCGCCCTCCGACTCGATGCCGCCGGCGACGTGAAGATGGCCTGTAGCGATAAACGGCAAACCGTCCATCTGCGGGCGTAACGTATCGAGCAGTTCGCTATAAAGGGAGCGCACGCCGGCCACGATCGGCGAACCCGCCTCGCCATCCAACCGCGTCAAGTTGGGAAGGCAGGCGGCCGTGGGGTAGGAGACCGCGAGGACATGAGCCGCAACCGCGCCGGTCTCATCCGTGATCGGCACGCAATGACGCGACGCCTCGATCCGACCATTGGGCCGCCGAACATTTCCAACCACACGGATGTTAAACGCCTCCAGCAAAGGCCGAGGCGCCTCCAGCCGACCAGCGGCGTCGTGGTTGCCGGCGACGATCACAGTTGTCATTCGCGGCCTAGCGCGACTAAGTCTCACGAGGGTGTCGTAAAAAAGCCGCTGCGCCTCTCCGGAAGGATTCTGATTTTCAAATACGTCGCCGGCAATAATGAGCGCGTCTACATCATGCTCGACGACGATCGCTTCAAGGCCCTCGAAAACTCTGCGGTGCTCATGCTCGCGGGAAAATCCCCGGAGCATCTGGCCGAGATGCCAATCAGCCGTGTGCAAGATACGGATCATATATTTTCTCTTACTTTGAAAACGCTTTGCGGTTCAACACGAAGTCGTTCGGCATGGATCAATCATCGCTCACACGCTCGGCCGGACGATAGCGGCTCAACGTCACCTTGAAAGTCGGCCTGCGTGTGGAAGCCGCGCGCTGCAGAACGCTCCCATCTCTATACCGTTCCCTTCGCGACCGGCGCCGACGGCGCGACGGCAAGGAACTCGAACTGCGCCTCACATCCGGCATGCGCACAGACCGGCTTCTTGAGAGTGAATGGCCTTTGAAACCTGGTGCGCTCACATTTCGGGCAGGCGAATTGCTTACGGAACGCTTTGAATTCATCCCACCTTGCACGCTCATCGCCGATCGAGCCATCGCCGTAGGGGCCATCCTGAAAATGGCTTCCAAAATTCTCGATCTCACCCTTCTGTAGACTGGTCAGGAAGCGGTTGTTGATGCCGGCGATGGGTTTGGGATCCAACTTCGCATCCCTGAGAAAACTCGCGAGTGCCGAAGCGAGTTCGCTCCGTTCATAGGAATAGGCTCTCTCCAGAGGTCGAATCCGGACGCTCACGCCGAAGTCACGGCAAATTCCGAGCAACCATTCTTCCTCGGCCTGCCGCATCTCATTTGCTGCGAATTGACCTTCGGCCCAGCGCGTCTCGATCATCTCGTCGCTCACCTTGTGATCTGCAAAGCGCGGCCCATACGCTGGATCGAGACCGATGATGCGCGTGAAATGCCAGTCCTTTGCCTCAAGCTGATCCTTCAAATAATTGAAGAAGCGCTCATCATGCGTGGTGACAAGGATCTGGCAATCGCTGAACATTGCAGCGACAAGGCTACCGATCGTGCGGCGATGATCCGCGTCATACGAAGTGACGATGTCGTCGAGTGCGATGATCGGGGCGGAGGGGTTGAACTGCTTGATTGCCGCCAGCCGTAGCGCCAGCGCCACCGAATGAATCTGGGAATCGCTGAGATACCCACCCGGCTGAACTCCAGGCCGGTTCTTCGCGAAGTCGATTACCAAATTGAGCCGTTGCTGGTTGGTATCGTCTTCAGCCGGCAACTCCAGACGGATGGGGGCTGCTCCTGCGCCCTGGATTACCTTGTAGATATTGTTCATCGGCGTCTGCAGCTTATCGAGCAGCGCCTGGACCTTCTTGCGGATCTCGCCTGAGATCGTCGTCGCTTGCGCCGTCAAGGCCTCTGAGAGGCTTCTCAACTCCTCCTGAGTCCGAATTGCTAGCAACCGCTCGGCCTGCAACTCCAGCAAGCGGTCAATCTTCACCTTGGCCTTGGCGTAGGTTTGATCACCCTGCTTGGCCTCGATGTCAGCTATCTTCGTTCCCAGTTTGCCTAGCAGTGCGGATATCGCCGCAACGACAGCGGCGGAAGCAGGCGGATCCCCGGACGACCAGACTTCAACGGCGGCTCGATAGCTTGCAAGCTTGGCCTTCAGCTCTCCCTCCGCATCCCCGAGAAGACCGGCAATCCCCGGCAACGCCGCCACCAACAGGGTATGAGCTTTGTTCGCCGCTAGGTTGGCGCTATTCAGTGCCGACTTAGCGGCGGCATAATCGGCTAACTCTTCGAGGTGCTTGGCCACATGCGCGCGGATGCCATCTGCGCTTCCGGCCTTGGTCTCGGTGATTGGAGTCATGCAGATCGGACATGCCTCCGGGCTCGGGCCGCCTTCGGTGAAAAACGGCTCTGCAGCCTTCCACAAAGTCTGAAAGGCAGAGCTTGCAGCTTTTCCGCGTTCGTCCACCTCGGCCTTTACCGCCTTCGACAGATCAGCCGCACCGGTCTCAAACATCGGTACAGCGCCAGCGACAACGGTTTTGCCGCTCTCCTCATCGAGAACCTCGTTCCAGAGAGTCGCCGCAGCCTGCCTGATTTGGCGCAGACCGGCGAGTCCGACCTGGTGCTCTTCTGCCTTCGCGCGGTTGGTCAGTTCAACGTAGGCAGGATCGGAAACATCTAACGCCTTCAGCACGAGTACCTTGTCGAGAGGCGCAAGGAGGACGGTGTTGGCGTGAACCAGAACCTCCGGCCCGTCCCACGCAGTGACGGCGTTGGCGGTCTCCTTGGCGAGCTGCCCATCTACACGTTGTTGCGCGGTCCGATCATCGGCCGCGGCCTTAATCTGCGATCGCAGCGCGCGGATGTTCTTCTGAACCTCGACCAGCGGCCCAAGCTGCAACCAGGTCGCAACGTCAGTGTAGCGCTGCTCGGGGGTGTGGGCCTCCACGAATGTCCTCAGCACGTGTCCCCGGATGATTGGACTGACCGCGAGGCATCCACTCACCGTCACGACGATGGCCGGCATTGGTCGCTTCGCACCAGCAGCCGACCGGCTTCCGCTCGTAACAGTGCCGCCGGTGGCGAAGCCAATGGTAACGCTCGGCGCGAGCTTGGCCTCTTCAGCGAGATTGTGCGCCAGAGCGACAAAACCCGCATTGTTGTTGATCGTCCGAAGGCCCAGCCGATCGAGCGTCCCGTCCTTCGAGAACATGAACTCCAGTGCGTCTATTACACTGGATTTGCCATTGCCGTTCGGCGCGAAAATCGCGAGGCACCGTTTCTTGCTGAAATCGAACGTCTTCGGTTGTAGGAAAGCCCGAAATCCAGTGAGGCCAAGGGTCTGAATGAAATAGAGCGCGTCAGCCATTTGTTTCCTTCGCCGTCGGAGGATTTGCTCGGTTGCCCGCGAGCTTGACTATCGCCGTTTTCGCCTTAGCCACGGCATCTGGCGTTGGGGATGCCTGTAGGAGATGTGCTCCAAGAATGTCGGCGAGGCCAACATCCACGCCTTCTTTTTCGAACAGGTGTTTGGCCAGTCCGGCTAAGAACTCCGCGGTTGACTGACCTGGCTCTTTCTTCTCTTGCATGCGCGCTCTCCCGGAGCAAAATTATAGCTTCACCACTTTTGGATGCATACCGAAATCGGGGTACGTACGCGGAATTTAGCGCTGTCCTCGCCATCCATTGGACACCACAAGACAACTGTAGACCCGAGAGGCCAATCGTTATTTGAGAAGCGATGGCTCGCACACGCGAAGCAGCTGAGATCAAATTTCACCCGTGGATGCGGTCAGATCCACCGTCGCGAACCTTATGCTGTGACCCTGAATGACAACCGTCTCGTCTAAGGTTCCCCAGATGGACGGATGCAAGAGCAAACCCTGAGCGTGATCTGCCAGGGGATCTCCGCGGCCAACCTGTGAGCGAAGATAGGCATACCCGGACCCGCCTTCCATCATTCAGGTTTTCGGTGATCGTGCCGATCGCTTTGATGGCCATCACGGAAACGGCTTTATCCTGATTATCAAAGGGCAAACCGTGTTTGCGCGTATACGACGACTTGATCGCGATGCGGTCCCCGGGGCGCATAGATCGCACCAATTCGAGGTACCTGTCTTCGTAACCGTTTTCCCAGATCCCCTCCGCCAAGAAGCGTGGCATCTGATCTTCTGTACCGCCGTAAGTTGCCCCCACGAACCAAGTCGCCTTTGATCCGCCTTGAGTTGGTGCGTTGTTCATTTTGCTCCTTCAGCAGCACTGGTCGATTTAGCAATGTATCCGTTAGAACGCTCGTTTTTGGTACATCCCACGCCGGAGCCTTTGGCCTCGAACCTGTATGTGTAGTTACGAAGTACCAAGCGCGTTCTCGGTCAGCCATTCCTCGACAAGCATAAAATGCTTCAACTTTGACCACCTGCGTCGCCCCGACACGTTAGAAAATGCTCGTCGGGCTTGCTTGGATCAAAGGCGATAAATTCGATCCTATGCCAATAACTGCGCCCACAATCGGCATGTGAATGAAGCTATACAACACGGGGCTTCCCGTCGCCTGGGCGATCATTTGACTGTACAGGGCGAGTTGAGGCGAAAATTCCTTCGCCTTTTCGACCCAGGTGTCTGGCGCACCCGGGAATGACTTGTGATCGATGATCACGAAACCCTCAGCCGTCTCAAGCAACAGGTCAATTCGGCCGCTAGCGCGTTGATCGCCGATACGGCTGAACACAGGCAGCTCATGATGCCGCCGGGCTTCGGGCCAGCGATCCGTGATAAAGCGGTCGAGTCTTTTGCTGGCTTCGATTAGTGACGCGGGTAATAAGGCCCCGCCGACGCCCCAGCGATCGAGTGCTTCTTTCGCCATGGCCTCGCGCTCTGCTAATGGTCGGTTGATGCGGTCGGCCGCGAGGAAGCCGTGAACCGCCTCTCCAAGGAGGCGCATGTCATGGTTACCGCTGATGGGCAAGCGCCGTCCGATTTCGATCGGTGTATCGGCGATAGGGGCGCGATGGTCGTTATTGTCTTGCGAGGCAGCACTCGGCGACAGCCGCGCTGGAGGAAATTTAGGCGGCTCTCCCGAAAGAGGGAGTGGAGCGAACCAGGCGACAGCAGGAGCCTCATCCTGAACAGCGGCTGCTGGGGTAAGACCTGCAGACCGCACCACCATGGTGAAGGTTTCGCCGTCGACATTCACCTGGGTTTCGCCATCTGTTGCCGGCAGCGTCAGGACGGGCGTGCCGTCTGCTCGCGTCAGGATGTCTATCCAAGACGATGACGCAGATGGTCGGGTAGCGAATACCAAATAATCTCGCGCCCGGGTCATCCCCACATAGAGGAGTCTAACAAGCTCGGCGAGCTCAGCTTCGGTTCGAGCCTGAGCCTGTGGACTGGCAGACGCCGTGGCGTCGAGATGTACGTCCTTCTCCTGGTCACCATACGGCCACGGCCAAAATCGAATCCAACGTCCTGCTAATGGGTTCCAGGGATCCAATCCGCCGGCAGGCGATTCCGAGTAAACTCCGAAGGGCGAGCGCTTCGCTCCATCTTGGAGGTCAAGCAAGATCACGACTGGCCATTCCAGGCCTTTGGCGCGATGATAGGTGAGCACGCGCACGGCATCGTCACCTTCAAAGGCTGGACGCTCACCGCCGTTCTCCAAGCCCTTCGAGAGATACGCGACCAACCCGGCAGCCGTGGCGGCGCCACGCGTGGCTCGACAGGCATCCTCGTACAAAAGCGCAACTTTACGGAGCGCATCTAAATTCGCTAGCCGCTCGCCCGGGCGGTCCCACCGGTGGACGAGCTGGTCGATGCGGGCCGCAGCGATTGCTGTTTCTAGCGCCTCCGCAGGTGTCAGATGGGCGAGGTTGTCGCGTTTTTCGTCGAGAGCGACGATCGCCTCGCATTGGGACTTCACCACACCGGCGCCCTTCGTCAACCAGACGGCCAGCCAGTTGCCATTGCCTTCGTTGAAATGGGCAAGCTCGGCAACAGCCAACGAGTCCGCGGGGTCAACCAAGTAGCGCAACGCTGCAACTGCCAGAACTGCCTCCACTGTATCGAGGAGACCGTTTCTCGGCATCGCAGCGGGGATGCCTAAGGCGCCAAGCACATCGGCAACGGCCTTGCAGCGTTCATTCTGACGACAAAGGATGGCTATATCGCTCGGCTTCAGTGGTCGGCTTGTTCCGTCCGCGCGGTTGATTACCGGGGTTGCAGCTGGCGATGCCAGCATTGACTGAATACGCCCGCCCAGGGCTTGCAGCGCGGACGGCCAGTTCTTCCCATCTAACTTCCAATGGTGCAAGGCCGCCCCGAAGCCAGGCGGCTCGGGCCGATGGAAGTTCGGGATTACGACTTTGTCGGCGGGGACACCCTTTGGCGGAAATGCCGCGCCGAAGACAGCATTTGCAAATCGGACCAGACTGGGACGCGAGCGCCGTGACGTATCGAGGGATTCCTCGGCGCCCCCTGTCGCCGGCCTAATTTTCTCGATCACCGCATTTACGAGCGCAGGATCGGTCTGCCGAAAGCCAAAGATGGCTTGCTTCTGATCGCCGCCCCAAGCGAGCGCTTGACGGCTTTTGCCATCTCTAGGAATACCGCCAGCTGTATAGGGCTGGTGTCCTGAAATTCATCGACCATCAAAAGGTCGAATCGCTCCCGCATCCGAGCGCGCACCTCGGGCTGTCGAAGGAGCTCAAGGGCGAGCGCCTCCTGGTCCGTAAAGTCGAGGAGCCCGCGAGCCCGCTTGAACTCCGAGAAATGATCAAGCGCATCTGCCGCGCAGGAAAAAACGAGATCGATGAATTCGCGAAGGTCGGCGTGCAGACGTGGATGCGTCGGATGATGCGCGGCAATCGCCCTAACCGTCTGAAGGAAGGGTTCGGATGCCTTCGCAGCTTTGAGCTTTGAAATCCGCGCCCATGCGTCCCACGCCAAGGGACGTCCATTCGACATCTGAGACGCGATCCGGCGTAGCGTTGTCAAAGCGTCTTTTGTTGTCTTGGTCACGTCGCCGCCCGCGTCGATCTGCGAGATGCAACTCCGAATGGCCTCGACCAAGGCGCGGTCAAGATCGGCCGCGGTTTCATTGGCGGCGACCGGGGCAAGAAGTGGTTCGATGCCCTGCCAAGATTTAAGGGCAAAGTCGGCAAATTGCGTTGGTACCAAGCCGCTTCCACGCGCCAGATTGACGATGTCCAATACGGTCTTTCGCCAGTCGTCTTGCCGCAGGCGTTCCGCGATCGGGTCTATCTTTGGCGAGAATTGTTGGATCGCTTCCTCGGTTGCCAAACCGAAAAGAGAATTGGCCATCTCCGGTGGGATTACCTCGGCGACCGGCGAAAGGCCCCCGTCGATTGCGAAGTCACTTACCAAGCGGCCGCAGACGCTGTTCACGGTGCCGACTAGTCCGGCTAGCGCGCTTTGAGCCGCTTCGGCGTAGCCCTCTTGAATAAGGCGAGCGCGGACTCGTTCCACCAACTCGGCGGCTGCCTTGATGGTGAAAGTCGTCGCAATGATGCGCGCCGGAGACGCGCCGTTCTGGGCGACGTTCACATATTCCGTACTTAGTCGCCATGTCTTTCCAGTACCAGCTCCAGCACTGACAACGGAGATCGGCCCCATATCGGTCATCGCCGACCTCCTTCGATCGACGCGCCACAAAGTGAGCCGTAGTCGCAAAATCTGCAGCCGGGTTCGACCTGGGGCATGGGATCAACGTCTGTATCATCAGTTCCAGCCTCAACGCCCCTTACCAGAACATCACCGCGCTCCAACTGCTCCATACGATGGTCGTATGCCGCACGTAACGCCGCCCATGTCTGCTTAAGATCTGAGCCGGGCACATGGTGGGCGGCGGGGAAGGGATAGGGGCTGGTGAAGAGGAGGCTCTGTTGTCGCAGCATAAAGTACCCGGCTCCCAACGGAGTGCGCCCGGCCTGTTCCTCAAGCCAGGTGTATCCAGCCAGCTGAAGGGCGCGCCCTTCCTGAACCTCTTCACGACGATATTTGTCTCGCGTTGCCCATTTGAGATCGAGGACGACCGATCTTCCCTTCGGATCCTCCAGGACGAGATCCAGATAACCTTCGAAGTCTTGACCTGGGGCAAATGCGACAACCACTTCTTCTTCGCATCCCCTAACGGTCAAGCCAGCATCGGAAATCATCTGAACAAGCAGACGAATCGAATCGGATACGCGCGCCTTGGCTCTCTCATATTCGACGGCATAGCCGAGTCGCAGCAAAGGCGCAGCCGTTTGGACCACAAGGCTATCAAACATTTTTGCAGACGCGCTCGCGGCTTCTTGCGGAAGCCAAGTCTTTCGTTGGGCGAAAAGATTCTCGACGACGGCGTGGGCAAGTATGCCGACCAGATTCGCATCATCGGGCAAGACGTTGAGGGCGCCAGGACGAACACGTGCGCCATAGTTCAACGCCCAGGCTAGCGGGCATTCGATCATCGTTTTGATGCTGGTGATTGACTCGATAGGTCGGCGGGCAATCGTCGAAGCGGGGACGATCCATCGGCGTCGCGCGGTCGGTAATGCGAGCGGGCTAATTCCTTGACGCTTGATCTCGCGATCGCCGAGCCGAGCTGTTTCGCCGATCGCGATGGCCTGAGCCGGAATTCGCGCTTTAGTGACGGCCTGCAGCAACTCGAGCTGCGCAAATATTTCGTGCCACAATGGATGCGGCGTCGCTGTTTCTCCTCGAAGACGGCGAGGCATTATGAGGATCGCCCGAGACCGTGCTCCTAGGAGCGCTTGGCGCCAACTGGCGGCCTCGCGCAGGACGGCGTCTTCGATCGGTTCGACATGGGCATCGACCGCGGCCAGTGCTGCGATTTCGGCGCTCGACCAAGGCTGACGAGGCGGCGAGCTGACGTCACCCGAGAATCCCCACCAAACCACGGTGTCGGCTGTCCCCCAAACCTGACCGGGGGCATCAACAACCGACCAAGGAGCAGCCTCCTCGGTTGCTGCCGGCGCCGACGCGCCTTCGGCGGTTACCGCATCGATGATGCGGCCAAGTTGGATTGCAGGGATGTGAGACACGCCTAGGGCTGCGATCGATTCGCTGAGCGCCGAGGAATGTGCTGCAGCCGTCAGGAAAAGGTAGTCTCTATCGCGTTGTGCACCCCCCCCCCCCCGGACCATTGAGCGATGCGATGGCATACGTCTTGGACCCGTTGAACGGGGATGCCGTCGGATCGACGAAATCGCTGCGGTTCGAGCCAGAACTTCCATTCGTCCTGTGCCTTCCGAATTTCGCTCTCGATGGCAGCATCATCCAGCCCGTCGGCACGCCGCCAGCCGGTCAGGTCGCGGATGCAGTCTTGCCACGCTTCTATCCATCGCTCTCCACCGATGCCCGGTTCGTCCATCAGGGCACGAACAAATCGCCGAGACACAAATGGGGGAAGGGGAGATCGTGGCAGGCTTAGGAATTCCAGAATCCTCGCAGGCTCGAGTGGGTCCCACAAAATCTCTAACGCTAGCGGCAACACCTGAAGTGCGCTGCGTTGAGGCGATGTTTCGGTCCAGCCCGGACGGGGAAGGCCCAATCTGCGACAGGCGGCATCAAGAGCTGGGCATCCGTTTCCGCGGACTATGACTGTTTCCCGATTGTCTCCTGAGGAGAGCCAGGCAGCTACGGCATCGGCCGCTTGCCACTCATCGTCGGCGTCAAGAATGACGAGGCTTCCATCTCCAACGAATTTTTCCGCTTTGTCGCCGCGTAGCGCGCATTGGATGGCTACGAGATCGGAGTCGCCCGTGTTCACCGAGGGCTCCAACGCGCGGATAGTGATTCCGCTGGCGCGGAGACGGGCTAACAAGCGTCGCCACATCAATGGGAGCCGTTCTTCGGACGAAACGACATCGATTGTTTCGACCGGGAGGTCGTGCCCGTTGGTTAGGACCTCTAAGATGGCGTGAATTCTCTCTCCTGGACAACTTCCTAGAGGTTGGCTCCCTGCCATCTCGAGCGACGCCATCGTTTCGAGGCGCGGTCCTGCGCTTTCGATCTGCTGGCCTTGCCAGCCGGACGCATAGAGCTCGTCACGCCAGGCCAGTATATGTTTCGCTGTTGCCCAGGCATCCCGCACGAAGGAGCCGGAATAGAAGCGTGATCCATCATCGTGCGAACGCAGACGCCCCTGATATCTGGCAATGCGAACTGCTGCCGGCGTATTGGGGCCAACCAAGCCGAGGGCGGATTCGAGCAGGTTAAGAAAGCCGCTTGGGCCAACCACAGGCTGGCCAATTGCGGCTGACGACCCATTTGCTGTTTGCGGATGACATGGGCCGTCGAGCTTCCATCCAAAAACGACGTGCATCTCCGCCCCATCCCATGGAGTGCAAACTTTAAAACGAAAGAATTCTAGTCATTTACTGCGGATTAAAGGAACTTGGCTCGGATTAGAAATATTGGCGGCCGGAGGCAGCAGGTCTCATCGACTCAGTGCCTATAATGCATATGTAAATATTATGTGTGGAAGAATTATTCAGGCGTCCGGCCCCCTTCGTTACCAGTTGGTCGATGGACGGCGACGCCAAGGCCCGGCACGAGGCGGCGAACCGGGCGTCCATTGCGACGGATCAGGCGGTCGCGCACGCGGCCGGTTCAGCAACCTAGCGCGCGCTTTCGATTTTCTGTGTTAGCCGCGCGAACTCCCGCTCAGGGTCTAGCTAGTCCGGCAGGACGACGAGGTCATCGCGGCACATGCCGCCAACGAGCTTGTGATCGGTGGCCGTTATCAGACACGGTTCTCCTCAGCGTTCATGGTACCCCGCGCCGATTCACATAAACGCGGCGCGTCAGTGACCAAGGCGGGGACACACTTCAAAACCTAGCTTGCGAGGCTTCGATGTTCACTATATGTTCCATATAACATCCTCCTCGAATTTGTTCTACCGAACGAGCGCGACGTGCCTGATCAGATCGTCATTACGGAGAAAACCAGCCAGGCAAAAGACGTCCGCGCAGCGGTTGGTTCTCGCTACGGAGATGTCCTCCCGGCCGAGGGCCATTTGTTCGACCTCCTCGAACCGGAGGACGTTGTGCCGGTCTGGAAGTGCTGGTCACCGATACTTTTGCGGCCCGAAGGTCTTTACGACACTCGCCCGGCAACGGGCGGAAACAAAGCCGCCAAGCTCAAAGCGATTCGCGAGGCTCTGCGTTCCGCCAAGCGAGTTTGGCTCGCCACCGATTGCGATCGCGAAGGTCAGCTAATTGGTCAGGAAATTCTCGAGCACTACAAATACCGCGGCGAAGTCATGCGGGTACTGTTCACCGCGCAGGACCCGCAAACCATCCGTGACGCATTCGGCCGGGCAAAGCCAAATGCCGAATACGCCCGCCTTTACGCCGCCGCCGTCGCGCGCCGGCAGGCCGATCAGATCTACAATTTATCACTCACTCGCACTGCGACCGTGATCCTGGGTCGAGGTACGCGGAGAGTGATCGGCGTCGGCCGAGTGAAGACGCCGACCTTGGCCATTGTGTGCAAGCGCGAGTTGGAAATCCGCGATTTTGTGCCCCTCACCTATTTTGAAGTTGTCGTCACCGCGAAGGTAGCGGAAGGCCAATTCCAGATGCGGCACGCGCCGCAGGACCGGATCGTTAGACACGAAATTGCTGAGGACGCCGTCAAAGCAGCCGAAGGCTTCGAGGGCACGCTCGCCGTGCGCGTCGAAGATAAGCGTCAAGGACCGCCTAAACTGCATGATTTGCCGTCGCTGCAGAAACTCTGCGGCTCACGCTTCGGCTGGTCGGCGAGCAAGACACTTGAGGTGGCGCAGGAGCTCTATGACGGTCAGGGCAAGAAGATCATCACTTACCCGCGCGCCGAGGTGCGCTACCTGCCGCAGAGCTTGATATCGGACGTACCGCGGATCGTGGCCGGCCTGCAGGCGGGCCAATCGTTCAGCGCGATTCCGGTGCCCGTGCCGCCGGTTATCCGTAGAGGCGCGAGCGGCACGTTTTACGACAAGGGGTTGGAAGGCGCGAGTCACCACGCCGTTATTCCCAACGTCAATACGATCGACCAATTACGGGACGTCTGGCCTCGTCTGTCGGCTGACGAGAAGAAGCTATTCGACATCATCGCTCGGGCCTATCTCGCCGCCCTGATGCCTGACTTTCGCTACCGGCAGACAACCGCAACGCTCGACGTGCGCGGCTTCGAATTCCGTGCCGCCGGCCGCCAGCCTATCGATCTCGGCTGGCGAGCAGCATTTCCGGAGTGGCAACCCGCCGACGAAAAGGGCGACGACGCGCAATTGCTGCCGCCGCTGCGCAACGGCGAGACCGCAATGCTGCAGGACCCCAAAATTGAGGCCAAGGAGACCCGACCGCCGCCGCGTTACAACGAAGGCACGCTGATCGAGGCGATGCAGAATGCCTGGCGTTTTGTCGACGATGAGGTTCTTCGGGATCGCCTGAAGGAAGCTAAGGGCATTGGCACGCCGGCGACCCGAGCCGAGATCATCGGCGGGCTGAAGAAGCAGGGTTTTCTGATTGCCCAGGGAAAGCACATCGTGCCGACCGAGGCCGGCCTATCGCTGTTCGGCATTCTCAAACAGGCAGATCCGGCGCTGGTTGATCCGGGCGTGACGGCGCAACTTGAATGCCTGCTCGACGATGTCGTAGTCGGCAAGCAGGAGATGGTCGGCGCAATCGATGCCGTGTGTGATGTTGCCGAACGCATCATCGGCAAACTCAAGGAGGGCGCAGCCGCCGGAGGGCCTCCCCTGCTTGGCGCCTCAGTCGGCAACGGCGCTGCAGCATATCCACCCACGCCTGCGATGAAACGCTTTGCCGACAGCCTCGCCCGGCAAAGCGGCATCAAACCGCCGCCCGGCTACAAGACGTCGATATCAATCTGCGGCGCGTTTCTCAAGCAGCACGCGCCCAAGAAAACCGATGGTGAAGCAACTGGGAAGCTCGAACCCAAATCAGTTAGTCCAGCGCAGTTGTTGTACGCCAAGAAGATCGCGCTCGGGAAAGGCGTCGTCATTCCCGACGAGGCCAAGGGCAACTCGGCTGCAATGGCCGCGTGGATTGACTCGAACAAAGGCACGAGGCGCCGCAAGAGCGGTCGCAAGACCGCCTTCCGGCCGCCGGGATCGATTGCACCTCAATCGACGGCACCGAGGAAGATTGCCCGAAAACGAAAGGCTGCTGCTGCCGCCGATGCATCAATGCCCGCCCAACCAAATCCGGCGGCAGGGACGCCGCTGCGGATTCCTTATGGAAACAAAGAGATCGCTATGAAGCTGGGCGCCCGCTATGGCTCAGGTGGATGGTATGCTCCGCCGGGTGTTGACCTTGCCGCGTTCGGCGAGCGCGGATGGTTATGACGAACAGCCGCCGTTATTGCTTTTTCTGTGTCATTCCAGGAAAACATCGTTACCGGTCGTGCCACCCATTACCAGAAATGGTCGTTCGCTCTCGATCGCGCATAGTAGCAAGTAGCCGACAGAGCCGGTCCCGGAAATCTGCACAGGACGATAAGTGGAATTCTGCCTGACAGGAGCGAGTCGTACAGATCATCGAAGAGTTTTCCGACGACCGCCTGAAGAATTGGCGCATCCATTGCGGCGGCTGGTTGGCTGGTCAACCTTCGATTCCGACAACACCGAGGTGAAGGTCGACACATCGTCCTGGACCGGAGCAGACACGTGACGACTATTCGCGTTCCCGTTCGGGCTCGCCTCCCCAAAGAGTATCGTTCACCGCCTTGAACACCCGGTTGCCGCAGAATTCGCAGCGGGGCTGGTGTCAATCGGCGTTCAAATTTGACCCCGCGTATTGCCTCAGGAAGTAATGTTACCCGGGACCCAGACCGGTCTCGAGCCGCGGCCAGCTCGGTGGAGAGGCTGTGGGCGGGGCGGAGTGCTCATCACACGCAGCGCCGTCCACAGCCTCGGGCCGTATTTCATCCACGGGCATGGATACGATGGCTGTCTCCGCCACCTTCCGCCGGAGGGACCGAAGCAGGCGCTGAACGATCGAATGCTGCTTGTCGCTGAACATCGAAGGATCGATCGTGGCGAGCCTGCCCACGATGGCCAGTGCAGTGAGCTGTGGCTCGACGGCGAGCCAGTTCTCGATGATCGCGAGATGGGGATCGAGCTTCGAGGGCATGCGAATACGCTTTTTGTATCGCCGTTTCGGCCGGCGGTGCGTGGCCCGCACTTCGGCGGTGTTTGCCGCCGTGCCGAGCGATCGGGCAAACGAGAGCGGATCAGCCGGCGATACGGTGGGAACCTTCGCAAGACCGCGCTTGCCGATCCGTTCGCCGAGCTCTTCCTGCGCCGTGCGGATCGTGGCAAGCAATTGTATGGGATCGAGATTCCGATACGTCTGGCGCAGACGGCGCTTGACCGCTGATGGGAGTTTCGGGTGCCCCAGTGCACGTTCGTATGGTGTGGCAGGCGGATGATAGCGTTTGATGATCTTGGCACCCTCGCGGCGCTTCTCTTTGAGCTTGAATGACGGCTGGAAGAAGTTCACCAGCAGGCGCGCCGCCGCGTAGAGACGTGCCATCACGCGGGCCGTCTCGACCCCGTCGAAGCGCCCGTATCCGACGAGCCGCCGGACCACCGCACCGTTCTTCTGCTCCACGAAAGCCTGATCGTTCTTTTTGTAGGCACGTGACCGCGTTACCTCGATCTTCTGTGCTCGGCACCATGGAACGACGACGTCGTTCATGAACGCGCTGTCGTTATCGAAGTCGGCGCCACAGATCACCCACGGGAACAGGCCCTGTGCTCGCGTCATCGCTTCCACGACGAGGCTGCCATCGCGTGTCACCAGGGGCAGGCATTCCGTCCATCCTGTTGCGATGTCCACCATGGTCAAAGTCTGGATAAACGAGCCGGCGACGCTGGTCCCACCGTGCGCGACCATGTCGATCTCGCAAAAGCCTGGCGGCGGGTTTGCCCAGTCATTGAAAGTGCGGATCGGCACCTCGCGTCGAATCGCCGAGTAGAATCCGACTCGCCGCCGGCGCCCCCCAGCAGCCGCAATTTTAACGTCGATCAACATCCGATCGATCGTCGCCGCGCTCAGAGTTGTCAGCAGCGCACGCTCTGCGCTCGTTGGCTTCAGCCGGCCATGCCGCTCGAGTGCGGGCAACAGCACTGGGATCATCGATACGAGGCGCTTACCGCAGACGCGATCGGAGGCTTCCCACAGCGCGATCAGCGCGTCGCGCACGCTGGCGTATTTGCGTCGCCGACTTGTCGCTGGTTCGGTTGGGCTCGTTGCCCCTTCGTCCAGTGGTGGTCTGGGCCTGTCCCTTCCGGCAACCGACAGTGCTCGCACCGCGTGTTTGCGGTGCCAACCCGTCGTTGCTGTCAACTCGTCAAGGATCCGTCCCTTCTCAACTCGTCCAGCCGCACGGTAGCGCCTCGCCACCACGGCCAACACCTCGCGCCTTGCGCCCATGCTGATCCCGCTCGCCATTGGCGCCACCGACCTGATTCGGTAACGCCGCCCCAGTCATCAGCGGAATTGTTCGGTAACATTTTCGATGAGGCAATGCGCCCCCTATCGGCATCCAAAAGGGCCCCCTTTGATCGGCGTGCTCTGCTGGTAGCGCTCGGGTCGTCGGAGCTGGTCGGGGTTGGTGCGCCACGACGGCGCGAAGAAGGAGGTAGATCAATTGACCTAAAGCCTTCAAGCAGCCTTGCTGTGCAAGAGATGAGGGTAGGCCCCTCGGGCTCGGATTGCAGGATCAGAGTCCAAACCACCACAAGCTGCTTCGACACAACGGTCGAGGTGGTGAGCGTTGTTGGAAAAGGCGGGCGCAAGCCCGTCAGGTAAGCCTCAGGAAGGCGAGCGGAAGCGAACCGCCGATGAAGCATCGAAAACCAGTACAGACGTTGTCGAAACCAAGGGTTCAACCCTTCCTTGGGAGCAAGCCTATCGGGAGCCTGGTTACTGGATGGGTGACGACCGGTGTAGAGGCGGCGCGATCCTGATGGCAGGCTCTTACACGGAACGTGGGAACCTGTGTCGTGATGCCAAGGGAGAACCTGAAAGCGGCAGCACCGCTGAGGGGAGAGTACCGATGCACGGCGCAGGGGCGGACGGGTTCGCAGTAGTGATGAAGCCTGGTAATGCAGGTGGAGCGAAGGGACCCGATCATCTGGCCAACGACAACAGCCAACCCGCAATGGGGATGAACTGATGTCCGAGGCAAAGCCGTATGATATCTCCAAGCACCTTGTTTGGCAGGCTTGGAAACAGGTCAAAGCAAACCAAGGGGCCGCGGGCGTGGATGGCGTCTCCGTCGCGGCGTTCGAAAAGGACCTGAAGAGGAATCTCTACAAGGTCTGGAATCGCATGTCGTCGGGGACGTATTTTCCACCGCCTGTTCGTCTCGTGGAAATCCCCAAATCCGATGGCAAGAGTGTCAGGAAACTCGGCATTCCCGCCGTCGGAGACCGAGTGGCCCAGACGGTCGCAAAGATGGTCATAGAAAAGGAAGTGGAGCCAGTCTTCCACCCCGACTCTTACGGCTATCGGCCCGGACGCTCTGCGCTCGATGCGGTGGGGAAGGCGCGCGAGCGCTGCTGGAAATTCGATTGGGTCATAGACTTGGACATCAAGTCGTTCTTCGATACGATTCCATGGGACCTGATGGAAAAAGCTGTAGCCCACCATGTGGAATTGGGCTGGGTTCGTCTCTACGTCAGACGGTGGCTGCAAGCCACCGTGGAGCGGAAAGACGGGACCCGCGACGAGCGAACACGAGGAACCCCTCAGGGTTCTGTCGTCTCGCCCGTACTCTCCAATCTCTTCATGCATTATTGTTTCGATGCATGGATGCAACGGACCTTCTCACACCTGCGCTTCGAAAGATTCGCTGATGATGCGATCGT
This sequence comes from Bradyrhizobium septentrionale, assembly GCF_011516645.4. Classification (NCBI taxonomy): domain Bacteria; kingdom Pseudomonadati; phylum Pseudomonadota; class Alphaproteobacteria; order Hyphomicrobiales; family Nitrobacteraceae; genus Bradyrhizobium; species Bradyrhizobium septentrionale. The sequence continues at coordinate 40,135 of NZ_CP088287.1, forward strand.
CCATTGCTGGAGTGAGGAGGAGGCCAAAGCCGTACTGGGAGCGATCCGTAATCGCCTTGCCGAGTGCGGTCTGGAACTCCACCCGGAGAAAACCCGGATCGTCTACTGCAAGGACAACAATCGGAGCGGAGGGTACGAGCAAATCACGTTCGACTTCCTCGGCTACACGTTCCGGCCGCGCAAAGCTCGGGACAGCAAGGGTGAGAAGTTTGTCAGCTTCGCACCGGCCATCAGCCGCAAGGCAGCCAAGGGAATCCGGCAGGCTATCCGCGAATGGCGGGTGACAAGCAGGAGCAACCAAACGCTGGAAGACCTAGCCAAACTGATCGACCCTGTCGCGAGAGGATGGCTGAACTACTACGGGCGGTTTTACCGCTCGGAGTGCGTCAACGTCCTTCGTCACGTCAACATGGTGCTCACCCGGTGGGTGATGGGGAAATATAAAAGGTTCAAGCGCCGGAAAACTGCGGCCATATCCTGGCTAGGACGTCTCGCAAAACGAGCGCCAAGCCTGCTGTATCTGTGGAAAGTCGGCATCAGACCAACGGCTGGATGATAGAAGCCGGATGAAGCGCGAGCTTCACGTCCGGATTCGTGAGCGCCTGGGGGTGAAATTCCCCCGGGCGACTCGACCGGAGACGGCGCGAGCGCGGGTTGTTTGAACATCGTCGCGGCTTTTGAATCGCCAGCTGTCGTTGCCGGTCTCGACGATGTCGCAGTGATGGGTCAATCGGTCGAGTAGCGCGGTGGTCATTTTGGCATCACCGAACACACTGGGCCATTCGCCGAACGCAAGATTGGTGGTGACAATGATGGAGGTGCGCTCGTAGAGCCGGCTGATGAGATGGAACAGGAGCTGACCGCCGGATTGCGCGAACGGCAGATAGCCCAGCTCGTCGAGAACGATGAAGTCCATGCGGGTCAGATGCTCGGCGAGCCGTCCCTGCCGACCGTTGCGGGTCTCGGTCTCGAGCCGGTTGACGAGGTCGACGACGTTGTAGAAGCGTCCTCTGGCGCCATCGCGGATGCAACTTCTGGCGATGGCAATGGCCAGGTGGGTTTTGCCTGTACCGGTGCCGCCAACCAGCACGACGTTGCGTTGTTGGGCGATGAAGCCGCCGCCAGCGAGATCATTGACGAGAGTCTGATTGATCGGCGTGCCGTCGAACTGGAAGTCGGCGATGTCCTTGGCGAGCGGCAGCTTTGCAATGGTGAGCTGGTATTTGATCGACCTGGCTTGCTTCTCGTTGATCTCGGCGTTGAGCAGGTCGCCGACAATGCGTTGAGGCTCGTGCTGGCGCTTGACGGCAGTTGCCATGATCTCGTCGAAGGCAGCCTTCATGCCGTAGAGCTTAAGTTCGCCCATGAGGTCGAAGATTTGGGTTCGTTCCATCAGATGGTCCTCCGGAGGTTGTCGTAGCGGGCACAATCGGCGATCGGTGCATGACGGAGCGTCAGTGCGGCCGGCGTCATGATGTTGGCCGGTGGGGCGGGTTCACGTTGACGGGCCAGGATATTGAGAACGACATCGGCGGAATGGACGCTGTGACTGAGCGCTTCGGCACAAGCCGCTTCCACCGCGGACAGACCGTCAGTCAGCACCGCGGTGAGGATGTCGACCATCTGCCGATTGCCATCGTCGGTGCTGGCCAGCTTGCGCCGGATCCGCTCGATCGCGGCCGGCAGCACCCAGTCTTTGAAGGGAGCACCGTTGCGCAAGGCGCCGGGTTTGCGGGCGAGCACCGGCACATAATGCCAGGGGTCGTAGACGGTATCGCCGCGGCCAAAGGATCGCGGGTGCTCGGCAACGATACGTCCATCCTGACGGATCACGATGCGATCGGCATAGGCTTGAACCTCGACCGGTCGTCCGACTGCACTGGCTGCGACCGAGTACTTGTTGTTGTCGAAGCGCACCAGGCAGGTCTTCGAGACCGATGCTGTCACCGCATGGAAGCCGTCGAAGCGGCCGGCATAGGGAACGAGTTTGGGGCGTTCGGCTTCGAACACGTCCCAGATCGTCTGATCGGTCAGCTCCGGATGGCGATGAGCCTTGGCGTAGGCGATGCACTTGTCGAGCAGCCAGGCGTTTAACTCGTCGAGGTTTTTGAACCGCAGCCGCGGCGTGAAGAAGCGCTCCCGGACCAGCCCGACCTGGTTCTCGACCTGCCCCTTCTCCCAGCCCGACGCTGGCGTACAGGCGACCGGATCGACCAGATAGTGGCTGCACATCTGCAGGAAGCGGCGATTGTAGAGACGGCCTTTACCGACAAAGATCGTCTCCACCGCGGTCTTCATGTTGTCGTAGATGCCGCGGGTGCAGGTGCCTTTGAACAGGGCGAATGCCCGGTCGTGGGCGTCGAACACCATCTCCTGCGTCTCCCGCGGATAGGCCCGCACGAACAGCATGCGACTGTGACAGAGCCGAACATGAGCAGCCTTCACCATCACCGTGGTGCCGCTCAGCAGGACCACCTCGTGGCTCCAGTCGAACTGGTAGGCTTCGCCTGGTGCAAAGCTCAGCGGCACATAAGCCGACGCTGTCGAGGTGCCGCGTTCCTTGGTCCACCGTCGGGCGTATCGACGAACCGCATCATAGCCGCCGGCATAACCCAGGCCGCGGAGTTCCTCGAATAGCCGGATCAGCGTCAGCCGTTCCCGCGCCGCCTTGCTCTCATTCCCTGCCAGCAACCGATCAAGCTCGGCACTCCAGGCACCCATCTTCGGGAGCGGCTGCGTCTCGCGCTCGTACCGGAACTCCGTCGCTTGAGAACGAATGACCTTGCGAACCACCTTCCGCGATACGCCAAGTTCTCGGCAGATCGCCTTGATCGGACGACCATCAACAAAGTAGGCGCGACGGATCTTACCAATCGTCTCCACCACCAGCATCCCAACCTCGGCTTCCATGACTCGATGGAAGCCACTGTGGACCCTTATCCCGGGGTCCCGATTGGATGCCGATCACCCCGAAACGGGGTCCTTATTCCATGCCGAAACACAACCCATGCAAGACTCGCTTCCGGCTGGCGGGCTCCGCCTTTGCCGCGAGGGCGTCGAACCCTCTGGGTCACGTTGAAAGGTTTCAGGTCACATTCTTCCTCCTTTCCAGGACTTATCCTGACGCAAGCTGGTCGCATCTGCGGCGCCAGTTTGTGAAGATCGAGCGGGAGGCTGCGCCGGCGCCAGCTCCGGTTGCCCGCGAGGCCCTCGAGCGCATCGCCCAGCTTTACGCGGTCGAGAAGGTACTCCGCGGCCGATCTGCGGACGAGCGCTACGCCGGCAGGCAGGCGCATGCCCGACCTCTGGCGACAGCCTTGAAGCAGTGGTTTGAGGCCAAGCTTGATCACCTTGCACAGAAGAGCGACACGGCGAAGGCCCTGCGTTACGCGCTGCGTCATTGGGACGGCTTGACGCTCCATCTTTATGACGGGTGCATCGAGATGGACACGAATGCTGTCGAGCGTGCGATGCGGCCGATCAAGCTCAACGCCAAGAACTCCCTTTTTGCCGGTTGCGACGAGGGCGCCGAGAATTGGGCATTGCTGGCTTCGCTCATTGAGACCTGTAAGCTCAATGGCGTCAGTGCCGAGCACTGGCTCGCTGACGTTCTCGCCAAGCTCGTCAATGGTTGGCCTGCGGCGCGACTGGACGAACTGCTTCCCTGGGCGTCGACCTATACTATGCATGCACACGATCCGAGGCTGGCGGCATGAGCCTGAACACGACCGCGGTCCGGATCAAGGTAACCCTCAAGGATGTGAAGCCGGAGGTGATGCGTCGCCTTGTCGTACCCGTCACCCTGCGCCTTGATCGGTTGCATCTGACGCTTCAGGAGGCATTCGGCTGGACGAACAGTCACCTCTTCGAGTTCTTCGCTGGTGAGGCACATTGGGGGATTCCCGACCCCGACAATGATCACGGCGACCAGCCCATGGATGCCCGTAAAGCGCGGCTTTGCGATATCGTTCGAGAGACCGGCGCCAAGACGATCCACTATCTCTATGACTTCGGCGACAGCTGGGACCATGTGATCAAGCTCGAAAAATGGTTCGACAACACCACGACGGAGGGCCTGCCCTTCCTGCTCGAGGCCGCCGGTCGTTGTCCTCCGGAAGACGTCGGCGGTGCGCCAGGCTATGCCGAATACCTCGACGCCATCAGCGACCCTGCTCATCCGGAGCACGAACATATGCGCCGCTGGGGCCCGGAGCGGTTCGATCCCAACGTGATCGACCGGAAGGCCCTCGAGGCCGCCGTCAACGCGTTGTCCGACACATGGAAACCGCGGCGACGCGCCACGCGAACAAAATAGGCGTCAAGCGCCATTCAAAAGGGCCGCAGAGCTACGCTTACGTCCAACCGAACCGCAGCCTCGCATGTCAATCGGCGTTCAAATTTGACCCCGCGTATTGCCTCAGGAAGTAATGTTACCCGGGATGAAGGTCTCGGTCTCGAGCCGCGGCCAGCTCGGTGGAGAGGCTGTGGGCGGGGCGGAGTGCTCATCACACGCAGCGCCGTCCACAGCCTCGGGCCGTATTTCATCCACGGGCATGGATACGATGGCTGTCTCCGCCACCTTCCGCCGGAGGGACCGAAGCAGGCGCTGAACGATCGAATGCTGCTTGTCGCTGAACATCGAAGGATCGATCGTGGCGAGCCTGCCCACGATGGCCAGTGCAGTGAGCTGTGGCTCGACGGCGAGCCAGTTCTCGATGATCGCGAGATGGGGATCGAGCTTCGAGGGCATGCGAATACGCTTTTTATATCGCCGTTTCGGCCGGCGGTGCGTGGCCCGCACTTCGGCGGTGTTTGCCGCCGTGCCGAGCGATCGGGCAAACGAGAGCGGATCAGCCGGCGATACGGTGGGAACCTTCGCAAGACCGCGCTTGCCGATCCGTTCGCCGAGCTCTTCCTGCGCCGTGCGGATCGTGGCAAGCAATTGTATGGGATCGAGAGTCCGATACGTCTGGCGCAGACGGCGCTTGACCGCTGATGGGAGTTTCGGGTGCCCCAGTGCACGTTCGTATGGTGTGGCAGGCGGATGATAGCGTTTGATGATCTTGGCACCCTCGCGGCGCTTCTCTTTGAGCTTGAATGACGGCTGGAAGAAGTTCACCAGCAGGCGCGCCGCCGCGTAGAGACGTGCCATCACGCGGGCCGTCTCGACCCCGTCGAAGCGCCCGTATCCGACGAGCCGCCGGACCACCGCACCGTTCTTCTGCTCCACGAAAGCCTGATCGTTCTTTTTGTAGGCACGTGACCGCGTTACCTCGATCTTCTGTGCTCGGCACCATGGAACGACGACGTCGTTCATGAACGCGCTGTCGTTATCGAAGTCGGCGCCACAGATCACCCACGGGAACAGGCCCTGTGCTCGCGTCATCGCTTCCACGACGAGGCTGCCATCGCGTGTCACCAGGGGCAGGCATTCCGTCCATCCTGTTGCGATGTCCACCATGGTCAAAGTCTGGATAAACGAGCCGGCGACGCTGGTCCCACCGTGCGCGACCATGTCGATCTCGCAAAAGCCTGGCGGCGGGTTTGCCCAGTCATTGAAAGTGCGGATCGGCACCTCGCGTCGAATCGCCGAGTAGAATCCGACTCGCCGCCGGCGCCCCCCAGCAGCCGCAATTTTAACGTCGATCAACATCCGATCGATCGTCGCCGCGCTCAGAGTTGTCAGCAGCGCACGCTCTGCGCTCGTTGGCTTCAGCCGGCCATGCCGCTCGAGTGCGGGCAACAGCACTGGGATCATCGATACGAGGCGCTTACCGCAGACGCGATCGGAGGCTTCCCACAGCGCGATCAGCGCGTCGCGCACGCTGGCGTATTTGCGTCGCCGACTTGTCGCTGGTTCGGTTGGGCTCGTTGCCCCTTCGTCCAGTGGTGGTCTGGGCCTGTCCCTTCCGGCAACCGACAGTGCTCGCACCGCGTGCTTGCGGTGCCAACCCGTCGTTGCTGTCAACTCGTCAAGGATCCGTCCCTTCTCAACTCGTCCAGCCGCACGGTAGCGCCTCGCCACCGCGGCCAACACCTCGCGCCTTGCGCCCATGCTGATCCCGCTCGCCATTGGCGCCACCGACCTGATTCGGTAACGCCGCCCCAGTCATCAGCGGAATTGTTCGGTAACATTTTCGATGAGGCAATGCGGGGGGCAATATTGCAGGCCGAATGACAACTTATCGCACTGTTCAGATTTGCGGGACCAGCTCACTCCCTTCTCTGGTGCTCTTCGCAAGGGAAGCCACCTAACCCATGCTTAGCTGGCCGATAGAGGAAGCGGGGGAAATTCGACCCCTTGCTAATTGACCAATCTAACGGTTTCTGAATCAATTACCCCGTTTATTGATCTGTTTGCGCAACCTCCGGACAAAAATGGATTCTTTCTTTCGTGTTCTGACGCCTTTCTTCGGAGCCCCGAAGAATTACCAAGAAATGCTTTGGACGATTGCGGTCGCGGACTTCTGGTTGGCGCTTATTTGCACGTTTCTACTTAGGTACGATCCGTGGATTGATGGGGTCTTCAAGCGCCTGGAGGAGCTACCCGGCCTCAAAGAGTTCGCCGCTCTGGCGAAGTTGCCGCAGATTACTTCCGTTGATTTGGCCACGGTGAGCGTCGTAAACGTCGTGATCGCTCTTGCGGTCATGCTCTTTAGCCGCACAACGAGATTTCACGACCTCATTTCTGATCTTTTCGGAATTCGCGCTCGATTCGATCACGCGAACATCCTTCTACCCTTGGCCCTCACGTCAGGCGCCAAGATGAACGCTCGTCAGGTCGCCAACATCAAACGAGATCGCTCGCATCTAATGCGGGACACCTTCTACAAGTATGCATCGAGCACGAAGGAGAACGCGCTCGTCGACAAACACGACATTGATAGCGCGCTGGAGGCTTGGACCCTTTATTGGGTCGCGCTTGAAGGTCTCGTCATATTCGCCACTTGCGCTTTGGTCTCGGCCATCGCGGCTTCCACCTGGCTGCTCATCCTATTTTGGTCGGTCTCGATGGCGTTTCTGCTGTTCATGCACTTCCGCTACGCCAAGCTGGAACGAAGGGTTGAGCCCGAGGTACAGCAGATCGCCGGCAACGCCGAGGCGAACGACGCAAACCGCCAGGTATTCGAGGCGAATTAATGAGGTACAAGATCGGGAGAGATATTGTCATCCGAAGCGAAAACGCGGCCAAGCCGGAGGCTCAGAGTTCATCCTACCTGAACAAACTGATCGCCCGGCTAAAGCCGGTACACAGCAGCTTTGACTTTGGTTGCGGCAAGCTCCGCTACGAGCGGGTAATTGCGAAGACCACCGACGAGCTCGCCCTTGTAGATTCCGAAGTCCAACTTTCAAGGACTCAGATGATCCGCGGTCGTTCAACAACAATCCGCGACCACGTACGGAAGTCAAACCACGTCCACGCATACACCGTCAACCAGTTCGCCTCCCTTGGTCGGAAGTACGATCGCGGATTTTGCATCAATGTACTTTCGGTGATTCCTTCCGCAAACGTTAGGATGGGCATCGTTCAGTTGATGAGCACCAAACTGAAGCCGGGTTGTTCCTGCCTGTTCGTATCTCTCTACCGCAACTCGGACTTCACGCGAATGCGGAAGCTTCCAAATTGCAAGCCGTACGACAACGGCTTCTTGATGGACTCGCTTCGCGGTTATTCCTTTTACGGACTTATTCCGCCTGACGATCTCGTCTCCCTAGTTGAGCGCGGCGGCTTCGAAGTGGAATCTGTTAAACTCGATGAAGGCTCGGCCTACCTGTGGGCGAAGTCACCGGACAAGGCGAGCGAGCCAACTCAGTTCGACATCCTGGAGAGTATCGAGAACTTTCAGATTCGCACGAGTTGAGGCTCCAATCCGGCATCACTACTCGCGGATCAGCACCCCCAAGCTAGACCACGATAGAGCAAAGCGTTGCCAAGCCAGGAGCTGATCAACAAGGTCAGAAGCCGCCTCCCTGATGATTTTTCCAGACGCCAGCTTGGCGGAGCGCTGGTGGTGCTCACTCAGGAGAACAATCCCGCGCGCGCCAACCAATCCGCAAGTTCGTTTCGCGAATTGACGGCACACGTGCTCGAACTGATGGCACCCGATGCGGACGTGATGCGTTGCCAGTGGTTCAAGCAGGATAAGAACGTCGAAGGCCCCACGCGAAGACAGCGTGCGCTGTACACTTGCCGTGGAGGGCTGACTGACGCCTTCCTCAAAGACAAGCTCGGTATAAAACCCGGAACGCTTCACTCGGGTCTAGGCCCCGCCTTCCAGGAACTGAACAAGCGGACCCATGTCCGACCAGAGACTGAATTGAAGACAGAAGAAGAGATTGAAGAATTCGCAGAGAACGCCTTGGTCGCGCTCGACGATTTGTTCGAAACGATCGACGAGATGAAGGATCGTGTTGCGACTGCCCTATCGCGAGCGCTGAGCGGCGCCGCCACAGACGCATTTATAAATCAAAGCATCAGTGAACTCGACGAAATCTCAGGAAAATACGAAACCGGAGGCGTTCTGATCGACGATCCTGAGATATTGGCGCTGGACGCAGATAGGATCCGATGCCGTTTTACCGGATCGGTCAGCGTTACGCTAATGGCCGGCGGCAAACATGACCCCGTGGATTTCAAGGAAAGCTTTCCCTTCGAATGCACGACCTCGGCGCCAGCGGCGGCGAAAGAGGACTTCGACTTCGCTGACACAACGATAAAAGTCGATACATCGTCGTGGAGGGAATGAGCATACCGGATTAGCGCGTTCCGACGTGTTGCGCGACGCGACCGTCGGTCCATGCCGGTCCTGGCGATCAAAGAGCGACGACCACCGTCAAGCGATAGCTTGGCGGGGCAGCGTTAGCACGGTCAGGATCTCTTCGTCCGGCAGAAGGAACGACTGCTCTTCCACTTCATACCGATCGCTTCCTTTGAAATCGAACCAGGCATCGGCTGGATTCTTTCGGGGAAAGTTCTGTTCGGCGGCGCCGCGGACCAGCATGTCGGCAGCGAACGTCTGATCGTCCAACGCCCTGACAGGCCGCCACCATTGTTGAATCATCGGTGACGCCTTGTACCAAACGCGCTCCCGCTTGTTGTGGCAGACGATGACCATGGGAAAGTGATTTAACGCGGTCATCTTCACGAGAGTAGCCGTGAGACTGACGTCGAACTCGTCGGCCAACTCCCTAGAGGCCGCCAAGGTTAGGCGCTTCATCTTCCGAAGCCGCGGAAGCACCATGAAATTCGGAAGGATCAGATCGGAGGCGAAGTCGTCGGCGCGCCGCTCCGGACTGAGCGCGTCATTCCTGAAATTGCAGACGTCGCTCTTGCCGCAGAAGAGAACTTTTCCGCGGTCGTAGTGCCAGTGCCCAAGTTCGTGTCCGAGGGAAAAGCGGCAACGCTGCCGCATGCTGAGGCTATTGACCGAGATGACGGCGCGCTTTTTCGAACCCACGATCGTCGCCTCGCAGTTGTCGATCGGCCTGTAGTTGACCACTGCGCCCTGCGTCCACGCGATGGCCTCGAGGTCGATATCCTCGGGTTCTGCGATCCCGAGTCCGACAAGCAGGCGCTCCGCCGGGGTCATTCTTCCCCTTCTTCCTTGTCGTCGTTTTCGAGCGCCTCAAGCTGCGCCAAGTCCTTCAACAGGTTTTCCTCGTCGCGTTGCGAAAGCTTCCCGCCCTTGCGTGCGGCCATCATCGCGTTCTCAACTTCGCCGGATCGCATCCCGTCAAGTCGGCGCCGTGCCTTCGCGAGATCGAAGCTCTTGACGTTCTCCTGCTCACGATAAGCCTTCGACTCGTCCTGAGCCCGTTTGAAGCGCATGCGAGCGGTACGCGCCTTCGCCTGTTCCAGAGCTCGGCTGGCGCGAGACACTGCCTTGTCGAAATCGTCGCCCGCTTCCTTGAAATCCTCGCGCAGATCGGCTTCCGACGCTTCAAGGATGCTGTCGTCGATGGCCTGGTCGAGCTTCGACAATTTCTCGAGGTCTGTCGGATCTCTGCTCATAGGAGCCACCCCTTCGGATATTCCCGACGGGCAATGCGCCGGATCTTCTTGATCACGTAATCCAGGCGAGCCTGGTCAACACCCACAAAATCCCGCAGCGCTTCGCCCCGCATGTCGTTTTCCCAGCCGAATAGCACCATGCTCATCTCCTCGTCCGCGCCGTAGTGCACGTTGAGTGCCGCGCAGATCTCCGATGCCCGCCGCTCCTGTTCCGCCCGGATCGCCGCATCCTCTGGGCTCGGTCCAGAATCCTTCAGCTCGACCTTCGACTTGCGCTCGCCGGTCGGCCCGTCCTCTATCGGAACCTGCTGCTGCAGACGATCGCGCCGGTGGCCGGCGATATTCCGCATCGACTGGACCAGGAAGGCCATGAACCTAGTGGTCCGCGGGCAGCGCTTCGCCTCGAACAGCGCGGAACACATGGCCTCCTGCAGCAGGTCGCCCTCGGCAAAGTCGGTCCCACCAAGGTAACGGCGTTCGATGGCGTCTAGGCGAGCGAGGTCGAGCGGCGTCAGCCCATCCAGCGCCGACGCCACCTCCTCGTATGTGAGGTGCTCAGGCGCGGAGGCCGATGCTTTGGGAGAAGGCACGCCGACGTGATCCATAGCTTCACGCATCCTATGCCGGCCAAAAATTTCTTTCGGACAAAAAAATTCGAGTCCGAAAGACCCGGCTGGCCGGCATGCAGGTGTGAGGCGACCGGTTTTGAGAAACGACCGGGGCAACAACTCGAATACCGGTGGTAAAACAATGAATTACCTATCAGAACGTGCGCAGTTGCGCCAGTCGCAACTGGCGGACCTCATTGAGGAAGCCTGCCAGCACCTCGAACCGTCGCCGTACCAGCGCGAGGTCGCGCAGCAACGCTACGAAGGCGTCGGCGACTGGCTGGCCAAGTCCCAAGACCCGCTCTTGGCCGAAATCGCGATCCGGCTTCAGGGGTCCGTGGCGATCGGAACTACTGTCAAGCCGATCGGCGCCGCCGAATACGACGTGGATCTGGTGGCACACGTTCCCGATATCGACGCCGTCATCTCGCCGGCGATGCTCAAGCACCGCATCGGCGACCGCCTCAGGGCCAACGGACATTACGCTCCGCTACTGGTGGAAATGCCGCGCTGCTGGCGGCTCGATTATGCCAACGAATTCCACCTGGATATCACGCCCAGCATCCCGAACCCCGGGTGCGCCATGGGCGGCGAGCTCGTCCCCGACAAAGCGCTGAAATCCTGGAAAGCGTCCAACCCGATGGGGTACCGCGCGAAGTTCGAGCGGCGCGCCAAGCTGCAGGCCCGCATCCGTTCGGCCTTCGGACGAATCCTCGACAGCACCATCGCCAAAGACTCGGTGGAGCCCTATCCCGAGGAAATGAAGCTGAAGGGCCTGCTGCGCCGGACCGTGCAGATTGCGAAGCGGCACCGCGACCTTGAGTTCATCGACGACACCGACGGCTTGGCACCGCTGTCGATCATCGTCACGACATTGGCCTCGCGGGCCTACGAGTTCTGCGTCGGCAACTTCGTCTACGACCACGAGCTGGACTTGATCGTCGACCTGCTGCGCCGCATGCCGAACTCGATCGAGACCCGCGTCAACGGCAACCGCGTGGAATGGTACCTGTGGAACCAGACCACCGTCGGCGAGAACTTCTGCGAGAAATGGAACAAGCATCCGGAGCGCGCCACAGCCTTCTTCGAGTGGCATGCGAAACTGGTCGCCGACGTCGAGAAGCTGGCCGCTGCGCGAGGTCTCGACGATGTCCGCCGCCTGCTGGGCGACGTCGTGGGGCGCGCGCCGGCGAACGCCGCGCTCGATGCATTGACCGCGCGCGTCAGCACGGCCCGGACCGGTAATCGCCTTTCGGTCACCAAGCCGGCGGGGCTGATCGTGGGCACGGCCGCCGGCGCCACACCCGTCCGTGGCAACACCTTCTTTGGCGACCCGCGGTGAAGCATGCGATTGGGGCGTCGGAAGCCGCTCACCGCGGCGCAACAGTACGTCAACCTGCGAGCCAACCCCTTGAGCTCCGGCGACGGCGTGCTGCGGGCGGGCAGCTTCACGTGGCGATTCGAGGCCTCTCCCTCGCCTCTGAGCAGGATCTACCGCGTGCGCATCGAGATGGCGCAGGAGCGATCGCCGCGCACGTTCGTCGAGACGCCGGATCTCGCGCTGCTCGCCGACGGGCGCGACCTGCCCCACGTCTATCGCAACCCGACGCGCTTGTGCCTCTACCTGCCGGGCAGCTCGGAGTGGCAACCGTGGATGCGCATCGATCAGACCATCGTGCCGTGGAGCGTGCTTTGGCTCTGGTATTTCGAGGACTGGTTGGCGTCTGGCGAATGGAAGGGCGGCGGAGTCCATCCGCGGGAGCACGACCAAGAGCGCAGCCGCCCGCCGAAACGCCGTTCGGAAACGCAATAGGAGAACTCGCATGAGCGTCGACGACATGCCGCCCGCCTACAAGATCCTGTCCATTGACGGAGGAGGCATCCGCGGCGTCTTCCCCGCGGCCTTCCTCGCGAAGCTCGAGGACCATCTCGATGCACCGCTCGCATCGTATTTCGACCTGATCGCGGGGACGTCGACGGGCGGCATCATCGCGATCGCGCTCGGCCTCGGGCTGACGGCCAAGGAAATCCTCAAGCTCTACGAGGAGCAAGGCCCCGCCATCTTCGATCAGCAGCACGGCGCCATCGCGAACTTCCTGCTGCAGCGCTGGAGAGGGGCGCGCCACCTCTGCGCCTCGAAGTATTCCTCCAAACCGCTGCACGACGCGCTCATCGGCGTGCTCGGCGATCGACGGCTCGGCGAGAGCCGGACCCGCCTGGTCGTGCCGGCATGGCATCCGATGCTCGAGCGCGTCTACATATACAAGACCGCCCATCATCCGCGGCTCGAGACTGACTACAAGGTCTCGGCGGTGGACGCGGCTATGGCGACGGCGGCGGCCCCGACGTTCCTGGATCCGCACACCACCGAGGACGCGATCGAGCTCGTGGACGGCGGCGTCTGGGCCAACAACCCGATCGGCGTCGCGTCGATCGAGGCCATCGGAATGCTCAACTTGCCGGCGGATAGGCTGAAGATTCTAAGCATCGGCACAATCAACGACGTGAAGGCGCCACCACGGTGGAAAGGCAAGCTGCCCATGGTCACGTCGATGGCGCGCCTATTCATGGCGGGCCAGTCGCACAGCGCGATGGGCACGGCGAAGATCGTGACCGGCGACGTCCATCACCGGCAAGCGATCTGGCGGATCGACCAGACCGCCCCGCTGGGCCGCTACACGCTGGACAACGCCCGGCGCATCGCCGAGATGAAGAACCGCGGCTTCACCGAGGCTCGCGAGCAATTGCCCATCCTGCGGCCGCACTTCTTCGCAGAGCAGGCGAAGGAATTCGTGCCGTTCCATTCGCTGAAGCCCGAGAGCGAGAGCATCGACGGTAAGAAGTCAGCCCTGAAGCCAGCCGCCTGAACATGCCAGATCGGTGAGCCGAAAGACAGCAGCCCGGCGAGCGGACGATATCCGATCCGCCTCGCTTGCCTTTGTTCTAGATGACCGATATCCGCCTGCGTGCCAATCTCCGCACCGTCACCTGCGCCAAGCCGAGCGCCCTCGACAACAAGACCGTCGTCCTCGAATTCACCCGCGTCTGCAGGGTGGTCGGCATCATCGATTCCGAGACCGGCCTGATCACGGACCTGCCGCGGAGCCGGCCCGAACCCGAGAAGTGATCGGTGGGGCGGCGGAGTCCCGACCGTCTCTTCGTCGGGCGGATTTCTGCCGCCAAGATGAGGGCGGATTCCGCAAGAAAGGAAGCCTCCGAAAAACTGAAGGAGGCCGCCGCCGAGACCTGCCAGGCCTGGAATTACCGAAGGATCGGGCTCGGCGGGCCGGTACAGCCGTCGCCAACCATCGGGGAGGCTCTTAAAGGCGGGTTCTGCTATCTCGAGGTCAAGTGTCGGCGCTGCAGAACCCACTCGCTGATCGATCTGACCGCGGTCAACGAGGTGAGACGCAAGCCCGACACACCGATCTGGAAGCTCGAGGCTTCGCTCCGCTGCAGGCATTGCAGCGAGGCGCTGCGAGGTCGCCGGCCGGCAGCCGACATCGTACGGCTGCGCAAGGAGAAGACCTTGGAATTCGAGCCGTGGTACCCCGGGGAACAACGCTGACATGTGCAATCTCTACTCGATAACCACGAACCAGGCGGCGATCGCTGGCCTGTTCAGGCGCATGAACCAGTATGTCGGCAACCTACCGCCGATGCCGGGCGTCTTCCCGGATTATCCGGCGCCGGTGATCCGCAACACCAGCGACGATGCACTTGAGATGGTGCTGATGCGCTGGGGCATGCCTCCGCCGCCGCGGACCGGCGGGCCGCCGGTCACCAACATCCGCAACACGACCTCGCCGCACTGGCGCGGCTGGTTGAAGCCGGAGAGCCGCTGCCTGGTGCCGGCGAACAGCTTCGCGGAGTACGCTCCGGAGACGAACCCCGATACCAAGAAGAAGGACGTCGTATGGTTCGCGCTCGAAGAGAGCAGGCCGCTGTTCTGCTTCGCCGGCATCTGGACCACGTTCAAAGGGGACCGTGGGACCAAGTCCAAGCCGATCCCCGGACCTCACTTGGTCTACGGATTTCTGACGACGGCTCCGAACGCAATCGTCGAACCGATCCATTCGAAGGCGATGCCGGTGATCCTGACCACCAAAGAGGAGCGCGAGGTCTGGATGCGCGCACCGTGGGACGAGGCGAAGGCGCTGCAGCGGCCCCTGCCTGACGATGCGCTGAAGATCGTCATGCGCGGCGCCGAAAAGGAAGACAAGGTCGCGGCCTGACCAGGGGTTTTGCACAGGACAGCGGAACAGGTGGACAAGCGGCGGGCTACCGCGATGTCGAATCCCTGGCCTGTGTTAAGCGCGCGGAACGGTGGAGGGGCGCGAAGGATTCGTCCCGGGCAGGAGCGAGTTCGATGCTGATGACGAGGGAGAAGCGACCGGCCATCCGAACGCTGCGCGGTTGGGCGATCTCCGTGCTGCAGGAGGCCGGTGCCATCCGCGAATGCGAGGAGCACGGCTGGATGCAGGATCGTGGCGACCCGGATGCTCGCGAGCGGGCTTTCGCCGTCGCTCGTCAGGATCCGCCGGCGGGCATCTCCGCCCAGGCCGCAGCCATCGCGATCGCCGAGGTGCTGGAATTGATCGGCGACACCTGCCCGGAGTGCCCAGGCGGGACTTGAGCGCCGCGTCCGAGGTACAATCCGCAAGGCAAAGGTTCGGAGAGGACGATCGGATGGAAGAGAAGTTTCACAAGAAGGTCCAGCAGACCAAGCGTATCAACATCCACAACGACTTGGACGGCGCGGCCTTCTATTTCACCGAGATCGTCAAGAAGAAGGTCGAGAACGGGATCACGGATGCGCTGACGTTCGACTGCATGGCGGCCGGCACGATGCTGGCGTTCTCGTTCGAGGCCTACCTGAACTTCATGGGTGACCGGCTCGTCGGACTCTGGAACGAAAGAGACGACTATCACAAGAAGATCGACAGGGTCTTCCAGAAGCTCAAGATCACGCCGGATTGGTCCAAGCGGCCGTTCAGCTCCATCGGCGCCATGAAGCGGCTGCGCGATACTCTCGCTCACAGGAAGCCACAGACGATCGAAGTCGAGAAGGATTTCATCGACAAGACTGACGGTCAGAAAGGCAAGAAGATCGACCTTAGCGGCGATTGGGAGCGCTTGTGCTCGCCAGATATGATCATCAACGCGCACGACGACCTCAACGAGGTCTGGAAGCTGATGATTCAGAAATCCGGGCTCGACATCATGGAGATCGCCACGGGCGGAGAAGGCGCGGTCGTGACCGAAAAGAAGTTCGTCCCCGCCGCCAAGCCGCTCAAACCCGCCTCCTAGGCGGACCTCCGCTGCGGCTTGGCCGCCGGCTTCTTTGCCGCCGCCTCCTTCGGCTTCTTGCCGGCGATCGGCATGAGCATTTCTTTCTGGCCGGGCGCCGCCTTCCGCTTCTTGGCCGGCTTCTTCGAAGCCTTCGTCTCGGCCGCAGCGCCGCCGACACTGCGCCGAAGCGCCTCCATCAGGTCGACGACGTTGCTCGCGCGCGGGCGCTCCTTCGGCGTGATCGGCTTGCCGGCGCGCTTCTGGTTGATGAGCTCGACCAGGGCGGTCTCGTAGTGGTCCTCGAACCTCTGGCTCGAACCGCCCGGACTTCTGGTTCACGATGTGCTTGGCGAGATCGAGCATGTCCTTGGTGACTTTGACGTCCTGGATCTCGTCGAAGTATTCCGCCTCGCCGCGCACCTCGTAGGGGTAGCGCAGCAGCGTGCCGACGAGGCCCTTGTCGAGCGGCTCGAGCGCGATGATGTGCTCGCGGTTGGTCAGGACAACCCGACCGATGGCTACCTTGTTCATCTCGCGGATGGTCTCTCGGATCACGGCGAAGGCGTCGTGCCCCACCTTCCCGTCCGGACGCAGGTAATAGGGGCGGATCAGGTATCGCGGATCAATCTCCGATTTTTCGACGAACTCGTCGATCTCGATGGTCCTAGTGGATTCGAGCGCCACGTTCTCTAGCTCTTCCTTTGTCACCTCGATGAAGGTGTCGGTATCGACCTTGTATCCCTTGACGATGTCCTCGTTGGCGACCTGCTCGCCGGTGTCCGCATCGACCTTCAGATAAGAGCTGGCGCCGGTTGTTTGGACAGCGCCCCGCGGGATTTAAGTGGATTCCTGCCGGGTTATGCTGAACGCGGGGCCTTACGATTTTGTCGTTGCGTCGGGAGGGCGTAGCCCGACCAGAGCGACGACAAAATCGTCGGCGACGGTCATGCGGCGATCACCATAGCTTGCGTGCCGAAGTAAGCCTCGTCGGGCGTGCGCCCGTCAAGGCTCGAGTGAGGGCGTCCCTGATTGTAGAAGGCCAGATACTTGGCAATTGACGCTCGCGCCTCGGACACGCTGTCGTAGGCGCGGAGATAAACTTCTTCGTATTTGACCGTGCGCCAGAGCCGCTCGACAAACACGTTGTCGCGCCAGGCGCCCTTGCCGTCCATGCTGATGGCGATCTTCGCGTCCAGCAGCACATCGGTGAACTCGAGGCTGGTGAACTGGCTGCCCTGGTCCGTGTTGAAAATCTCGGGCCTGCCGTGCTTCGCCAACGCCTCCTGGACCGCTTCGACGCAGAAGGCCGCCTCCATTGTGATCGAGACGCGATGGGCCAGGACCCGTCGGCTGAACACATCGACGACCGCCGCGAGATAGACGAAGCCACGCCGCATCGGAATGTAGGTGATGTCCATTGCCCACGCCTGGTCGGGCCGCTCGATCTTCAATCCGCGCAACAGGTACGGGTAGATCTTGTGACCCGGTGCCGGCTTACTCGTGTTCGGGCGACGATAGACCGCCTCGATCCCCATGCGCTTCATCAGCGTCGCGATGTGGCGGCGACCGGCGTATACGCCCTCCCGCCGCAGCAACGATCGCTGCATACGCGCTCCCGCGAAGGGATAATCGAGATGCAGCTCATCGAGCCGACGCATCAAGGCAAGGTCCTCGGCCGAAACTGGCCGAGGTTCATAGTAGACCGTGCTGCGAGCCAGCTTCAGGACCTTCGCCTGGCGCACGATAGAAAGATCATGACCGCGGTCGATCATCGCTTTGCGCTCAGCAGGCCCGCCTTGGTGAGCGCGCCGGACAAAAAATCGTTTTCCAACGCCAGCTCGCCGATCTTGGCATGTAACGCCTTCAAATCGACCGGCGTCTCGGCCGACGCCTTGTCATGCCCAAACACGCCGGCGGCGCCTTCCAGGAGCTGGTTTTTCCAGATCGTGATCTGGTTCGGATGAACATCAAACAGTTGCGCCAGCTCCGCCAGCGTCTTGTCGCCTTTGACCGCAGCCAAAGCAACCTTCGCCTTGAATGCCGGAGAATGCATCCGGCGGCTCTTCTTCGTCATCTTCGCTCCTGATTCGCAGCAAGAATCCTCGCCGCTGTCAGGCAGAAAATCCACTCAAGCTACTGTCCGAATTTGCGGAGCCAGCTCTCTTCGTCCATACTTTGAATCAGCTCATCTGGATGCGCGAGAAACATTTCACCGGTATTATGGCGCAAACGCCACCGACGTTCTTCCTCGCATGCATTGCGAGCGATGGAATTGGAAGGCGTGGTGTTGGAGGAAATCTAGGCGTTCAGAATAGATCGAAGTCGTCTGTATAAGATTGATCATCGCCACAAAAAGATTGTTGGCGGAGAGCAACGAGGCGCTTGGAACCTCCGAGGAACCAGAACCTTAGAATGTGGGGCGCCTTCCGCGCTGGCGGCGTGCCCTGGGCGGTCCCGGTTTTGAAGCCCCCAAGCCCCGACCGGGACCGTTCACTTAAGGGGTGGCTTCAGCCAGACAATTTAGCTTGTGGCGTTTGGGCCATAATACCGCATTTCACGCAGATATTGCCATCGACCTTCATCCTGATGCGGGCGATGGTAGCGCGTCTACGATTGTATACCCGATTTGTCTTCCCCGTCGTGACTCAGAAGGGCCTCTTCGGAGAAGTCATGGCCGGATTGCTAACCCGTCTTATTCGTCAGAGTGCGCCTGAGAGGCTGGCGAGCGTGGTGTAAAGCGCTGATGCGGCGTAGGATTCGGTTGCAAAGCCAACCCCATCACCTCAACCGCGAACGCCAGGCCCGCCATGACCGATGATACGATTCTGCCCTTCTCGTTTCCAGCCGTTCACGCCAAGAAAGTCACAGCTGCCTTCGATGGCGGTCGGCTGACCTCGAACGGGGGCGTGATGCTTCTGGCGATGGCCGAGCGGCGTCTCGGCTTGGCCGACAATTTGGCCCGGGTGTTCCCGGATCGGCGCGATCCGACGCGGGTCGTGCACAGCCTTGTCGATATGTTCCGCGCGCGCATGTTCGCGATCTGCTGCGGCTACGAGGACGCCGACGACCTCGATCATCTGCGGTCCGATCCCGCATTCAAGCTGGCCTGCGGACGGCTGCCGGACACGGGTCGCGATCTGTGTTCCCAACCGACGCTGTCGCGGCTGGAGAATGCTCCGCGCCTGCGCGACGTGATCCGGCTGACCTACACTTTGGTCGACGCATGGATGGATAGCTACCCGCGCGAGCCGGCATCCGTCACGCTCGACATCGATGATACCTGCGATGTCGTCCACGGCCATCAGCAGCTCTCGCTGTTCAACGCTCATTATGACGAACGCTGCTTCCCTTATTCCATGCCGAAACACACCCGTCCTTGCCGACGACTCGGCTACGGGCTTTAGTTAGGGCCAACAGCAGCATCAAGTTGTTGCTGCAAGACACTTGCGCGGAAGAGGGGCGAAAGTCCATGAGTACCATCCACGCGACATAGAGCGGAGAGCTTGAATCGGACCTTGCGTCAAGTTGTATAAGTCCGCGCAGCCCGCGAAAGCACTGACGAATGGAGCAGCCGTATTATGTTCTACTTTCGGTTTACTGGCCTTGATCGGGGGGGCGCTTGCTGTCCGTCGCTCGACTGCACCATGCATGAAACTGATCGCGAGCCAGCCTCTAGGTGATCGGAATGGGCACATCATTGTCAGTCTTCAATACAGCTGTCGCGTTGCCGATGGGCTATCGAAGGGCGCAGGAATCACGGCGAGATCGGTTAGCAAACGGGCAGCGAAAAGGGGACGCACTTGGCTCCACTTGACGTTCACCGCGAGCTCGAAGTCTCTTATGCCTAAGGGGCATGCGATTAAAGGGCTCCGCGTGTTTGGAGGTCGCTGATTCGGCGAACCCATTCGGTAGCTCATCAGACAACGAGGACAAGCGGTCGAGCCGACAAGTGGCTGTCGCACTCGTGAGGGCAAGGCATCCAGTACATTGGATAAAGAATATGAGACGCATTGACGGGCGCGGATCGCCCATTTCGGAATTTGGTGCCGGTGAAGGTCGAGGCGCTGACGGTTCCAGCTCTGGACCGGCTTGTGCTCCTGGTGAAGAGGGGCAATCGTTCAGTTCCATTGTGGATCGGATGCCTTCCGAGCTTCAGGATTCAGGTCCCTCGGATTCTCGCAGCACGCAGCGCGACAGCGGTGCAGGCCGATTTGCTGTTCCCTCCTCCGGCGCACATCCGCTCTTTGGGGTCGCGCTGCAGGGCGCAATCCGTGGAAGTCGTCGTCGTTTGCGCTCCTTGCCGGAATCCGGCTCGTCGCGAACTGATGGGGCGCTGCGGCGCGACGATCCAGAGGCGGAAAGCTCGCTAGGACGCCCTCTCCCGTCGCACGGGGGGGGTGGACCAGAAGGGGGACACGCCCACGATGCGCCTACCCAGAATGTCCAAACCCCGGGCCTGCAGCGGCCTTATAGAACGTACAGTGGGAGACCAAGGCCAGATGCGGGCTTCTTGCGTCCGAGTGGCGAGGAGTCCTGGCGCGACGATCGAGAGGCTGAAAGCTCGCACGCGAGCAGACGCCCACTGGATACGCAGTCCGTGTCTGAGGGAAGTGGCAGACCAGGAAGGTGGCGCGTCGCCGATGCGCCCGCGCAACCATTCCAGCCTGGGAGCTCGGAGCGAGCCCATGGAACTTATCGTGGCGCAGCCAATCTGGAAACTACTCCATCGGCTTCGGATGGTGACCGGCGACGCGCCGATCGAGCCGCCGAACGCCCGCAAGCAGGCAGGCTGGCGCCGTATGGCCAATCCATCTCTGACCGAAGAGGCCGAACCGGGAGGTCGCATGTCGACAATGCTGCCCTGCAGAATGTCCAAGTTGGAGTGCCGGAAGGGTATTTCAGACATTCTAATGAACTAAATGCCGCCTTACTAAATGCCGCCTTAAGGGAAATCGCCAGCGCTCGCGACATCAGCGTTTTCTCACGCGCAGTGGTACGTTACAGCAAGCAGCTGGGAAGGCAGGATCTTTCAGACTTTCTGCAAACCGCAGCTTTCCGTTTCGATGCTCGATTTGTGCCGCAGTTGGAGGAAAATATCCGGTCCTCATGGGGGTACGCCACGACATGCAATGTGGTGAGCCGGGAAGCTGGAGGTGAGGCCGGCAAAAGAGCTTGCCAGGCCTTAGCGGTTCGGTTGTCGCGCCTCGACAGGGCGCTTATGAAGCAAATCGATCCCATCGCACTTTCTCTGTTCGCATTATCGTTCGGCCGACATTCCGCGGCGGCGAGCTGTCGCGAGGCTGCCGTCGCAATCGCCGGTGAGGTGCCGTCCCGGCTCTCGCGTTTTAACCCGCAGGCGCTGGCGAACCTGGTGAACGGTTTCAGCAAATGGCCGAACGCGGCGGGCTGTCGCGAGGCTGCCGTCGCAATCGCCGGTGAGGTGCCGTCCAAGCCCTCGCGTTTTAACCCGCAGGAGCTGGCGAACCTGGTGAACGGTTTCAGCAAATGGCCGAACGCGGCGGGCTGTTGCGAGGCTGCCGTCGCAATCGCCGGTGAGGTGCCGTCCAAGCTCTCGCGTTTTAACCCGCAGGAGCTGGCGAACCTGGTGAACGGTTTCAGCAAATGGCCGGACGCGGCGGGCTGTTGCGAGGCTGCCGTCGCAATCGCCGGTGAGGTGCCGTCCAAGCTCTTGCGTTTTGACCCGCAGCACCTGGCGAACCTGGTGAACGGTTTCAGCAAATGGCCGGACGCGGCGGGCTGTCGCGAGGCTGCCGTCGCAATCGCCGGTGAGGTGCCGTCCAAGCTCTCGCGTTTTAACCCGCAGGCGCTGGCGAACCTGGTGAACGGTTTCAGCAAATGGCCGGACGCGGCGGGCTGTCGCGAGGCTGCCGTCGCAATCGCCGGTGAGGTGCCGTCCAAGCTCTTGCGTTTTGACCCGCAGCACCTGGCGAACCTGGTGAACGGTTTCAGCAAATGGCCGGACGCGGCGGGCTGTCGCGAGGCTGCCGTCGCAATCGCCGGTGAGGTGCCGTCCAAGCTCTTGCGTTTTGACCCGCAGCACCTGGCGAACCTGGTGAACGGTTTCAGCAAATGGCCGGACGCGGCGGGCTGTCGCGAGGCTGCCGTCGCAATCGCCGGTGAGGTGCCGTCCAAGCTCTTGCGTTTTGACCCGCAGGCGCTGGCGAACCTGGTGAACGGTTTCAGCAAATGGCCGGACGCGGCGGGCTGTCGCGAGGCTGCCGTCGCAATCGCCGGTGAGGTGCCGTCCAAGCTCTTGCGTTTTGACCCGCAGGAGCTGGCGAACCTGGTGAACGGTTTCAGCAAATGGCCGGACGCGGCGGGCTGTCGCGAGGCTGCCGTCGCAATCGCCGGTGAGGTGCCGTCCAAGCTCTTGCGTTTTGACCCGCAGCACCTGGCGAACCTGGTGAACGGTTTCAGCAAATGGCCGGACGCGGCGGGCTGTCGCGAGGCTGCCGTCGCAATCGCCGGTGAGGTGCCGTCCAAGCCCTCGCGTTTTAACCCGCAGGAGCTGGCGAACCTGGTGAACGGTTTCAGCAAATGGCCGGACGCGGCGGGCTGTCGCGAGGCTGCCGTCGCAATCGCCGGTGAGGTGCCGTCCAAGCTCTCGCGTTTTAACCCGCAGGAGCTGGCGAACCTGGTGAACGGTTTCAGCAAATGGCCGGACGACGCAGCGTGTCACCGGGCGCTGGTGGACATCGCACGCGGACTAGGCCGGGCAGGCCAACGCTTCGGTGCCTTCACGACGCCTCAGTTCGGCATGATCGCCAATGCCCTGGGGCGAAGTATCGTGAGAGGGGAGGAGGCGGGAGAGATCACAGAGACCGCTCTGCTGAAGGATCGCTTGCATCAGCTGGCCCATCACCTTCACTACGACAATGATCGGCTGGAGCAGAGCGATGTTCGGACCATCGCCACCATTTTCAAGGCCTTGGCGAAGGCCCGGCTGTTCGAGGATCTGGGTTCACTCGCCTCGACCGGGTTGGATCGGCTCAACGAACTGCATCGTGCCCCCGGTTTTGCCGCTGAGAATAACCTCGAGACCATGGGCAATCTCTGTGCCGCGCTGGTGCCGCTGGCGCGCAGCCCGCACCTGCGCTGGCACCGCAGAGTGGCTCTCCACTTGCTGAACGATCTCCAGCCGGTCGTGGAGCAAAAGATCGAGGCACACTTCAATGCGAGCGCAGCAGAGCGAATCCGTGGGCCGCTCGCCAGTCGCGGTCCTGCGCTCTCGATCTATCAGGTGATCAAGGCTCGTGCGGTCCTGGCGAACATGTTCAAGCGGCCGGTTATCGAGGGCAAGAAGGCCGATTTGCGCAAGAGGCAGCAAGAGCTGCGGCACGGTACCAAAGAGACCCTGGCTAGTACGCGCGAGCTCATCCAGGGCGATCTTTCCAACATGAGCTGGAACCTGATCGCACAGATCGAGGCGGAAAGCCCGGTCGATGCGCTGGACGCATTCGTCGAGCAGAACGCGGCAACGATCCTGGACAAGCATCCTGCGTCCATATTCGATGGCCACGAGGTATTGCGAACCATGGATCACGAGCCGAGGCCCCCACAGGGCGAGGCAGGTCTAATGCGGTTGCCGGTGGTGGACATGCAGGGACGGCCCCTCGCCACGGAGCCCGAGACACGATACTCGATCTTTCATCGGCTGACCTCGGGGGCGATAGAGGTGGTCGCCGTGCAGCTGCTAGCAAAACCGAGCGCCTTCATGCTGGCGCGCACGCTCACCTACAAGGGTGTGCCTTACCGCATGGACCTGTTCGGCGGCAGCAAGTTAAAGGCACCAAAACCGACCGTGCTCGAAATCGCCGCCAATGCTCCAGCCAAACCGGCGGTAGCATCTTCGGGAGGAAAGCTGCTCGCCATTCCCTATGCCGAAACCGCTCCGGGCACGTCATTCGAGAAGCTATCGCGCGCCTGGGCGCCGTTCAAAGAGGCCTATTGGTACACTCAGCGCAGGGGGTTTGCGGCGCCACCTGCAATCAAGGATCTGGGCCCTCACGACTACGCGCTCGAGGGCGCCTTCAAGCTGTTGCTGGCGCCGGACCGCCCGGCCAACGAGGCGCATCCCTTCAGACTGACCGGACCGGAAGGCCCGATTGCTCTGCGACCGCATGACGGCTGTGGCTTCATCAAGGCCTCGCTGGCCGAGCGTATGCTCGCCGTTCGCCGTGCCGGCCCGGAGGAAGGTCCCGATCGGATGCCGGCCTATGGCGAAGGAAGGAGATCGTCCGTACCGAGCTCGGCGCTGCAACATTATCCGCGGAGTGAGCGAGTGGCGGGCGAGGCGCGCGAGAAAGCCAAGGCTTGGCTGGAGAGCAGAGGAGGGGAAAGCCTGATAGGCGAGCAGCTGTTTCGTACGGTGACAGCAGGCCACATCGACGGTTCCGGCGCGGTTGCCGTCCCGTCCAGTGACGATTACCTCCACGTGCCAGAGTGCAAGAGCGAGACGTTGACGGGAACGGGAGGCGTGCTGATCGGGCGATCTCCCTATGACGCCCCCAACCTGCGCCCGCTTGCCTACGAGCGCGTCAAGTCGGCGGCTGATGGGGATCCGACTGCGGCATTCCTCGATAGATGCGTGGCCATGCAATATAGTTTCAGCGTCGCTGAGAAGTCGCGGGAGGAGCTGGCGGCCGACGATCCGAGCTTCTTTGCCAAAGGCATTCTGATCGTGGTGCCGGACGAGCTGTGGCCGGCCGACTACACCGATCGCGGCCTGGTGATGTCGGCCGAGGACGTCAAGTGCCATTCGAACTGGACCGAGCGCAAGGACCGCGTCAAGGCGGACACGCTGGTCGACTGCGTCGGTATCCTGCAGGCGACCGAGGTGTTCGCTCCGGGCTCGTTGGTCGCCGTCCCGACCGGTGAGCAGAAAAAACTCGACGGCGATTTCGACGGAGATACGATCGTTATCGTCGGTGATCGGCCGCAGCTCTATGAGCATGTTCGCCTGTTCGATGACAAGGAGCAGGCCCGCGGGGTCCGCTCGCTCAAGCCGCCAAAGTCCCATACGCCGGCAATCGAGGGCAATGATTACAAATTCAGTCGTGCCAGCCAGATCCTCGCGGCGACGCGGGATACTTTGGAGATTTATAGCGGCCTGCAGCGGAGCTTTCTGGCGCAGTCCCATCAAGCACGACGTTGGTTTGCCGAGCGCTCAGTGTTTGGAACTTACGAGGGGCTTCATCACGAACTTCAGCGCGACATCCGTCAATTACTGAACCAGGAGCAGGTGAGCGCCCAGGATGTCGAGCAAATGCTCGACAGAGCGAGGCCCGAAATCAAGGTTGCAGACCATGCAGTCGCCCACGAAATTGCCGAGTTACTCGTCACCGACCTTGAGGCATGGGCAGCAAGCTTGGATGAGCAGGTGCTGGTCGAAACAGTCGAAAGCGCGCGCGATACCAAGTTGACGGTGAGCCCGGCGCTTGCGGAGCTTTTCCCAGACCTGGCGGAGACCTATCCGGCGGCGACGCACCCGCGCGACCGTATCCAGGCCGTGCTCGACAACTATCCTCCGCGCATCAGTCCGCGGCCGGATGGGTACAGTGCGGATGACCTCGTGCAAAGCGCAAGCAACCTCCTGAGCCTCGGCATCAAGGTCGGAACGGATGCCTTTAAATCCGACACCAGCGTCCAGCTGTTTATGAAGAAAAGCCAAGGGCTCCAGAGGCTCCTGCAGCAGACGCCGGGCCTGAAGTCGGTGCCCTATGTCAAGAGCATGGCGACGACCCTCAATCACGGGATGTTCAATGTCGACACGACCTTGGAGGATCTGAAGGACAATCCCACATTGGCGGCTTCAATCATGGAGGCCTCGATCAACCTTGCTGCGGAGCAAGGGATTCTGCCCCGCCCCTTTGACCGGCAGCCTGCCGAGGATTCTGCCATCACATTGACGCTAACTCGCGAGCAGGCCTCGGAGCGCGCCCAAACCGAGGTGGCGCGCGCCGCAGTCGAAGAGAAGGCGATCACTGCAGCGGCGCTTCAGGTTGCCAAGGATCTCCGGCACACGGGCATCGATGTGAAGATGCCCCATTTCGACCATCGATTGAGGTCGGAAAGCTCCCTCAGAGACCAACTCATGGTTGTGAATGATGTCCCCGAAGGCGCCTCACAGCTGATCAGCAGCGCCGTGCGCCATGTCTTCGAAGCACCCGATAAGGATTTTGCAAAGGCCTTCCGGAAAGCCATTCTGTCGTTTGAGGAGCAAGGCTACACCGAAATCAGCACAGCAAACTGGTTCAGGGTGAGCGCTCCGACCATTGTCGGCATCAAGACTGTGCTCGCCACGCCGGATGGCTACCGCTTCGAGGCGGAGTTTCATACGCCGGGCAGCTACCAGGCCAAATTGGCCAATCACGATACCTATAAGGAGCTCCAGCGACTGCGCAGAAGCGATGCACCCGATGACCGTAAGATGGAGCAGCTCACGCAGCGCGTGCGCGAGGTCTGCAAAGAAGTTGCGATCCCGGAGGGTGTTGGAGCTATTTCCCATTGGTCCATCGAAGGAGCACCTACAGCTGGTGTCGGCGCGGCGCGATCTGCCCAACAGACAAGGACGGCCGAGCGATCACCGACTGCAAAGGAGGTTGTCGCGGCCCTCGACGGGCGGCCGATCGTGCTCGTCGGGATGCCCAGTTGCGGCAAATCCACCATCGGTCCGTATCTTGCGCGACGACTGGGGCTGCCCTTCATCGACTCCGACAAAAAAATCGAGACGGCGGCAGGCATGTCGATATCAGACATTTTTACGGCCAAAGGAGAGCCGCATTTCAGGGACCTCGAGGCGGGTTTGATCGCGGAGTGTCTCGAGCGGGGACCCGCGGTGCTCGCCACCGGTGGCGGCGCGTTCATGCGTGAGGAGACGCGGCGCCACGTCGCCGAGAAGGGGCTCTCGATCTGGCTCAATGCCGACGCGGGCGAGATCAGAAAACGCCTTGCTCGTGACACCACCCGTCCGCTGTTGCAGACCGAGGACCGGGGGGACAAGATCACGCAACTGATCCGCGAACGCGGACCGTTCTATCAACTTGCCGATCTCACCATCATCCCAGGAAAGCGTGACAACAAGAACGCGGATCAATGTGTGGCCGCGCTGCATGCCTACCTTTGCGACGAGGCGGGCGCGTTGGAAGCAGCGTCAGCGCACTCTGCCAGGGCTCCTTCAGACATCGAGGGCGGTCTTGAGGCCGCGGTTCATCCGAATCCGCCCGCACCGTTCGAGTTGCGTGACAATGCTTGGAGCCCGGCGCCTGACTTTCCGCCGCCGTTTGCCGGGCCAGTACCGGGTCATCACCAGGGCGTTCGACAGCCCGGCTCGCCGCAAGGGCTTTCTCCGGCGCCAGCCTTCTCGGATGATGAAGCTTTGGCGTGGTTGCGCGAGGAGCTGGCGCGGCGGCAGATGCAAGAGCCGGCCTCACCATCAACCAGCAGGGCTCCGTCAGACACCTACGGCGGTCTTGAGTCTTTTGTTGATCTGGATGCGCACACGCCGTCCGAATCACGCGACGATGCTAATTCTGTACGGCCGTTTCCGAGCACCTCCGCTGATGCTCAGATCGGGGCTTTAGGTCCGACAGCCTCGTCCCACGGCCGCGGGCTGGTGCTCGAGGACACGGAATGGCTGGGCGACGAGCATATCGACAGGGATTACCGGCTCCAGGAGCAGGATTTGCAGAGGTACCATCCGGATCTCGCCGCCCGGACGCGGTTCGTGAATCCCCTCATCGTCCTAAATTATCTGCGCTCTAACGACGATGGCGTCGTGCGAACCGAATTCCAGCGCATCGTCTACGATAATGGTAACGATACAGCCGACTTCCTGTTCCTGCCCGTGATTAATGCCAATCCTGAAGATCCTAATAGCCTCGGCAACCATTGGTCGCTGCTGTTCGTTGATCGCCGCGACCGGGGCCGGCCGGTCGCCTATCACTACGATTCCTACGGGGGACTCAACAACAAGGATGCAGAACATCTCGCAGGTCGGCTGCACCTCCGCCTCGAGCGAGCCGGCATGGCCCAGCAGCGGAACGGGTATGATTGCGGCGTCTTCGTGGTGGACGGCACGCGGGCGCTGGTTAGGCAATTGGAGCAAGGACGGGAGCCAGACCTGCGGAACCTCAGCAACCTCGTTGCCAATCGGCAGGCACTGCAGAACCGACTCAGGGGCTGATGTCGCCATGGGCGGATAGCTCAGGCTGGAGCGGCTCACGCCGACGGCCTGGGCCCCCGGGCACGAAGGACCGGAACCAGCGCAGCGTCGCGAACTCGGCAGTGGCCAATTCCCGGGCTTTGGGAATCGCGTCGCGCACGGTCAGCATCAGCCAATAAGCGGCGGTGTGGAGAACGAGGCGGACTTGATTGGCGAGCGCCGAACGGCAGCTGGTGCGATCGGAGGCGAGCTGTGTCTTATGCAGCTTGATCAGATTCTCGGCTTGGCCGCGCGCGCAATACAGGCTGTCGTAGATCCACTCGGCCGAGCCGACATCGAGGCTGGTGACGACGAAACGGATGTCGAGGCCGAGCATCGTCGCCTCAATACGGGCGACGGTACGCCGTTCGCGATCCCAGGACTTGGCCTTGTGGCGCGTCTCGGTATAGCCACGCAGAACCGGCAGGTTCTCGATGACGCGTCGCGTGCGGATGTCGTCGGCGGCCTCGTCGACTTTTCTGGCGAGCGGCTTGGTGCCGGACAGACCGAAGATGTAGTCGATGCCGTTGGTCTCGCACCACGCCATTGCCTCCGGCCGGGCATAGTGCCCGTCGCCACGGAACGTAATTCGCGTGTTGTGCCACCGCGTCCGGATATGCCGTATCAGGCGGCGCAGGTGGGCACGCACCTCGACGCCGCCCGGCGTCTTGCCGGGCCGCAGCACGACCGCCACGGGCCGGCTCTTCTCCGTGTCGTAGACGTGGATCGGCAGGAAGCAGCGTTCGTCATAATGAGCGTTGAACAGCGAGAGCTGCTGATGGCCGTGGACGACATCGCAGGTATCATCGATGTCGAGCGTGACGGATGCCGGCTCGCGCGGGTAGCTATCCATCCATGCGTCGACCAAAGTGTAGGTCAGCCGGATCACGTCGCGCAGGCGCGGAGCATTCTCCAGCCGCGACAGCGTCGGTTGGGAACACAGATCGCGACCCGTGTCCGGCAGCCGTCCGCAGGCCAGCTTGAATGCGGGATCGGACCGCAGATGATCGAGGTCGTCGGCGTCCTCGTAGCCGCAGCAGATCGCGAACATGCGCGCGCGGAACATATCGATGCGTGTTTCGCAAGATCGTGAGCACGGATTTCAGCGTATGGTGAGCAACGATTTCAGAGGATCGTGAGCAGCGATTTCAGGCGATCGTGAGCACGTTTTTCGACGCGCCGGACGCTTCGGCCGACAATTCAACCGGGCTACGGGTTTCTCATTCAACCAATGAGGAAGCCTGATGCCTACCCAGAGATTGTCGATGCGCCGGATCAGAGAAGTTCTACGTTTGAGGCACCAGGGCCTGACCGAGCGCGTCATCGCGCGGATGTTGGGCGTGAGCAATGGCGTCGTGCATGGATACGTGCGTCGCGCGCGCCTTGCGGGGCTGACCTGGCCGCTGCCAGACGGCCTGGACGACGAGGGCCTGGAGCTGTTGCTGTTCCCGGCGCCGACGGCAGCCTCGCAAAGCGACAGGCGCCCGTCACCGGATTGGGCTTATGTCGAGAAGGAGCTACGCCGCCGCAGCGTGACGCGCCTGCTATTGTGGGAAGAGTATCGCGCCGCCAATCCGGACGGCTTTGGCTATACCTGGTTTTGCACGACCTTCGAGGCCTGGAAGCAGCGGGCGCAGCCGAGCATGCGCCAGACCCACTTGGGTGGCGAGAAGGTGTTCGTCGATTTCGCCGGTGACACCATCGATATTTTCGATCCCATCACCGGCGAAGTGCACGCCATGAAGCTGTTTGTCGCGGCGATGGGGGCCTCGAACTACACCTACTACCCAGAATCAGAGCTGAGTGATACGGCGGCCTTTGAAACGGCGTTGACGGACCTTTTTCTTGGTCCAGACGAAGGGCTCGGCTCTGTCGTTGTATGCGTTGACGTAGGCATCGATGTGCTCCTGAAGCTGCGTGAGGCTTGTGAAGGAGGTGCCGCTGAGCGACTGCCCCTGCAAGATCGAAAACCATACCTCGACCTGATTGAGCCAAGACGCACTTGTCGGCGTGAAATGAAATTGCACGTTGGGGTGGGCCTTGAGCCAATGCTCGTTCTTCTTGTGGGTGTTGAGGTTGTCGAGGATGACGTGAAGCTTCCGGTTCGGAAAAGCCGCGGTGACGCTGTTCATGAAGTCGAGAAACTCGACGCGGCGTCGGCGTTTTGAATGCGCCGCGATGATCTTTCCGGTGGCGACTTCGAGCGCCGCAAACAATGTTGTGACGCTGGCAATCCTGCGTGATTGGAAGCAGCCGGCCTGCCTTGTCGGAATAGAAGCCTGTGGCAGCGCTCACTATTGGGCACGCGAGATTGCAACTCTCGGCCATGAAGTGCGGCTGATCCCACCAGCTTACGTCAAGCCGTTTGTGAAGCGTGGAAAAACGGATGCGGCGGATGCCGAGGCCATCAGCGAAGCCGTGACTCGCAAGACCATGCGCTTCGTTCCGATCAAAACGGCCGAGCAACAAGCCGGAACGATGGTCCTGAAGAGTCGCGCACTTCTGGTGAAACAGCAAACGCAGACGATCAACGCCCTGCGCTCGCATCTGGCTGAGTTGGGCATCATTGCCGCCGCCGGCCGGACAAAGGTCGAGGCGTTGGTTGCAATCGTACGGGATGTAGCAGATATCCGCTTGCCTGCGGCAGCGCGCTTCGCGCTGACGGCAGTTGCCGATCAGATCGAGGCTCAGGCGGACCAGATTGACAAGCTCGAGCGAGCCATTGTTGCTGCGGCAAGGACCGACAAGGACATGCGCCGACTGACTACCATCCCCGGCATTGGAGCCATTACAGCGGCGACCATCAAGGCGCTGGTGCCAGATCCCGGCGGCTTCAAATCCGCTCGTCACTTTGCTGCCTGGCTGGGACTGACGCCGCGACAGCATTCGAGTGGGGGCAAGGAGCGGATGGGGCGAATCTCGAAGATGGGAAACCCCGAACTTCGGAGCCTCCTCGTTCTTGGGGCGACATCCGTCCTGCGAATTGCCCGGAAGGCTGATCGGGCGCCGCCATGGTTGAAGTCGCTGCTCGCCAGACGTCCGTACAAGGTGGCAGCGGTCGCACTGGCCAACAAGACAGCGCGAATTGCCTGGGCGCTCTTGAAC
The DNA here is from genome assembly GCF_011516645.4 of Bradyrhizobium septentrionale. Classification (NCBI taxonomy): domain Bacteria; kingdom Pseudomonadati; phylum Pseudomonadota; class Alphaproteobacteria; order Hyphomicrobiales; family Nitrobacteraceae; genus Bradyrhizobium; species Bradyrhizobium septentrionale. The sequence goes on from NZ_CP088287.1 coordinate 71,375, forward strand.
AGGGGTGGGATTTATCGGCATCCGGAGACGCTAGCGACGACTACGCCTGCCGCTTGATGAATACAGCAGTTGTCAAAGAGATCTGACCGGCGCGGGCCGGCAGAGGGCAAGGAGAAATAACAGGCGATGAACCCACGGGACGAAATCCCGACACGAGTGAGGCTGGCGCGACAATGCGCTTCAAGCGCGTCTGATTGATTTAGCCCCTTGTGTCGCGGACTTCATCGAGGCCAGCGGTCATGCGCCGCGCTTTACAGGCCGTATACATGACCGCACCGCTCCCATGTGTGAAGTCGACTGAGAAAGCTCTTGCGCCCGCGGGCCGTTCCATACATGTCGCGCTATAAGCCTCGTCGTGGAAGCGATGACGCGAGCACAGGGCCTGTTCCCGTGGGTGATCTGTGGCGCCGACTTCGATAACGGCAGCGCGTTCATGAACGACGTCGTCGTTCCATGGTGCCGAGCACAGAAGATCGAGGTAACGCGGTCACGTGCCTACAAAAAGAACGATCAGGCTTTCGTGGAGCAGAAGAACGGTGCGGTGGTCCGGCGGCTCGTCGGATACGGGCGCTTCGACGGGGTCGAGACGGCCCGCGTGATGGCACGTCTCTACGCGGCGGCGCGCCTGCTGGTGAACTTCTTCCAGCCGTCATTCAAGCTCAAAGAGAAGCGCCGCGAGGGTGCCAAGATCATCAAACGCTATCATCCGCCTGCCACACCATACGAACGTGCACTGGGGCACCCGAAACTCCCATCAGCGGTCAAGCGCCGTCTGCGCCAGACGTATCGGACTCTCGATCCCATACAATTGCTTGCCACGATCCGCACGGCGCAGGAAGAGCTCGGCGAACGGATCGGCAAGCGCGGTCTTGCGAAGGTTCCCACCGTATCGCCGGCTGATCCGCTCTCGTTTGCCCGATCGCTCGGCACGGCGGCAAAAACCGCCGAAGTGCGGGGCACGCACCGCCGGCCGAAACGGCGATACAAAAAGCGTATTCGCATGCCCTCGAAGCTCGATCCCCATCTCGCGATCATCGAGAACTGGCTCGCCGTCGAGCCACAGCTCACTGCACTGGCCATCGTGGGCAGGCTCGCCACGATCGATCCTTCGATGTTCAGCGACAAGCAGCATTCGATCGTTCAGCGCCTGCTTCGGTCCCTCCGGCGGAAGGTGGCGGAGACTGCCATCGTATCCATGCCCGTGGATGAAATACGGCCCGAGGCTGTGGACGGCGCTGCGTGTGATGAGCACTCCGCCCCGCCCACAGCCTCTCCACCGAGTTGGCCGCGGCTCGAGACCGGTCTGGGGCAGTTCGTAGACCTTCATCCCGGGTAACATTACTTCCTGAGGCAATACGCGGGGCAAATTTGCAAACGATGACGTAATTGCGGTCGGCGCCCGCGGCTCGAAAGGTCCGCTATCTTCAAGCCTTCCCGCAATCTCGCGAATCGGAGGGGGCTATGAAGCAATATGTTGGGCTGGATGTCTCGCAAAGAGAAACGTCAGTATGTGTGGTCGACGAAGTGGGTCAGGTCTTGTTCGAGGGAAAGGCCAAGTCCGACCCGGGGGCGCTCACGGCACTACTTCGCAAGCGGGCGCCACAGGCGGAGCGCATCGGATTTGAGACCGGGGCGATGGCGAGTTGGCTATGGCATGAACTTCGTAGGGTTGATCTTCCGGTGGTCTGCATCGACGCGCGGCATGCCCACGCGGCTTTGTCCGTACGCATGAACAAGAGCGATCGGAATGATGCTCGAGGTCTGGCCGAATTGGTGCGGGTTGGCTGGTATCGAGAAGTCAAAGTCAAGAGTGAGGAAAGTCAGAAGATCCGCGCGATACTCATCGCGAGATCTCGGCTCGTGGCCATTCGTCGAGATATCGAGAACCAGGTCCGCAGTCTAATCAAAGAATACGGTTGCTCTTCCCACGCGCGATCGGACTGAAGTTTCGCAATCAGGTCTGCGAGCTATTGGGCGAAGATCATCAACTCCTCGGTGTGATCGCGCCGCTTCTGTCGATCCATGAGCAGATCTGCAAGCAGCAAAGCAAGTTCGACGACGAAGTCCGCCAGTTGGCGAAGTCGGATGAGACGACGCGCCGCCTGATGACGGTTCCTGGTGTCGGCGTGGTGACCGCCTTGGCCTTCCGCCATACGATCGACGACCCATCGCGCTTCCGATCGGCATCAAGCGTCGGCGCCTATCTGGGTCTTACGCCCCGACGAAACCAGTCTGGTGAAACTGACATCAACGGCAAGATATCACGATGGGGCGACCGTCTTCTCCGAACGTACCTGTACGAGGCGGCGACCGTCCTGCTTTATCGAACGAAGAAATGGTCCTCTCTCAAGGCTTGGGGCATGAAGCTCGCCAATCGGATTGGCATGCGAAAGGCAAAGGTCGCCATCGCGCGCAAAATCGCCATCGTTCTTCACTGTATCTGGGTCGACGGCACATCGTTCGACTGGGGCCAGGCGAAGGAAGCCTGATCCGATCTTGTAAAGTTCCTGGTCCGGGCTGCCGGACTGGCGATGTCCCGCTGGGAACGGTGTTGTGGCGACCTCGGTCAATCGGCTGGTGGCGGCTCGTCCGCACTCCGCTGCAAACGTTGAGGCGCCCGACCCGGACATCATCATGAGGCGCTGCGCGACCTCGGAAAGGACCGTGACCCCAGCGAAGACATCAACCAGCCCCGGCGATCCAATGCCTGGCCGGCAAAGCACGTATCAGCCGCGCCCGCGCCGTCTCCGGTCGAGTCGCCCGGGGGAATTTCACCCCCAGGCGCTCACGAATCCGGACGTGAAGCTCGCGCTTCATCCGGCTTCTATCATCCAGCCGTTGGTCTGATGCCGACTTTCCACAGATACAGCAGGCTTGGCGCTCGTTTTGCGAGACGTCCTAGCCAGGATATGGCCGCAGTTTTCCGGCGCTTGAACCTTTTATATTTCCCCATCACCCACCGGGTGAGCACCATGTTGACGTGACGAAGGACGTTGACGCACTCCGAGCGGTAAAACCGCCCGTAGTAGTTCAGCCATCCTCTCGCGACAGGGTCGATCAGTTTGGCTAGGTCTTCCAGCGTTTGGTTGCTCCTGCTTGTCACCCGCCATTCGCGGATAGCCTGCCGGATTCCCTTGGCTGCCTTGCGGCTGATGGCCGGTGCGAAGCTGACAAACTTCTCACCCTTGCTGTCCCGAGCTTTGCGCGGCCGGAACGTGTAGCCGAGGAAGTCGAACGTGATTTGCTCGTACCCTCCGCTCCGATTGTTGTCCTTGCAGTAGACGATCCGGGTTTTCTCCGGGTGGAGTTCCAGACCGCACTCGGCAAGGCGATTACGGATCGCTCCCAGTACGGCTTTGGCCTCCTCCTCACTCCAGCAATGGACGATCGCATCATCAGCGAATCTTTCGAAGCGCAGGTGTGAGAAGGTCCGTTGCATCCATGCATCGAAACAATAATGCATGAAGAGATTGGAGAGTACGGGCGAGACGACAGAACCCTGAGGGGTTCCTCGTGTTCGCTCGTCGCGGGTCCCGTCTTTCCGCTCCACGGTGGCTTGCAGCCACCGTCTGACGTAGAGACGAACCCAGCCCAATTCCACATGGTGGGCTACAGCTTTTTCCATCAGGTCCCATGGAATCGTATCGAAGAACGACTTGATGTCCAAGTCTATGACCCAATCGAATTTCCAGCAGCGCTCGCGCGCCTTCCCCACCGCATCGAGCGCAGAGCGTCCGGGCCGATAGCCGTAAGAGTCGGGGTGGAAGACTGGCTCCACTTCCTTTTCTATGACCATCTTTGCGACCGTCTGGGCCACTCGGTCTCCGACGGCGGGAATGCCGAGTTTCCTGACACTCTTGCCATCGGATTTGGGGATTTCCACGAGACGAACAGGCGGTGGAAAATACGTCCCCGACGACATGCGATTCCAGACCTTGTAGAGATTCCTCTTCAGGTCCTTTTCGAACGCCGCGACGGAGACGCCATCCACGCCCGCGGCCCCTTGGTTTGCTTTGACCTGTTTCCAAGCCTGCCAAACAAGGTGCTTGGAGATATCATACGGCTTTGCCTCGGACATCAGTTCATCCCCATTGCGGGTTGGCTGTTGTCGTTGGCCAGATGATCGGGTCCCTTCGCTCCACCTGCATTACCAGGCTTCATCACTACTGCGAACCCGTCCGCCCCTGCGCCGTGCATCGGTACTCTCCCCTCAGCGGTGCTGCCGCTTTCAGGTTCTCCCTTGGCATCACGACACAGGTTCCCACGTTCCGTGTAAGAGCCTGCCATCAGGATCGCGCCGCCTCTACACCGGTCGTCACCCATCCAGTAACCAGGCTCCCGATAGGCTTGCTCCCAAGGAAGGGTTGAACCCTTGGTTTCGACAACGTCTGTACTGGTTTTCGATGCTTCATCGGCGGTTCGCTTCCGCTCGCCTTCCTGAGGCTTACCTGACGGGCTTGCGCCCGCCTTTTCCAACAACGCTCACCACCTCGACCGTTGTGTCGAAGCAGCTTGTGGTGGTTTGGACTCTGATCCTGCAATCCGAGCCCGAGGGGCCTACCCTCATCTCTTGCACAGCAAGGCTGCTTGAAGGCTTTAGGTCAATTGATCTACCTCCTTCTTCGCGCCGTCGTGGCGCACCAACCCGGACCAGCTCCGACGGCGCGAGCACTACCTCCGTGCCGTGGGCGAGTTCAGAAATGTAAGCTTGACAACAAACCGCAATTAAAGGGCCGATTGACAGGCCTGATGGGGACGCTGCTGCGCTACCCCTACGAAGTGCGCGATCCGAAGGAGTATTTCGACGAAATCGATGACGTCAAAGTCACCAAGGATATGCTCGAACTGGCCCGGCACATCGTCGAGCAGAAGGCCGGCAACTTCGAACCCGACAAGTTCGAAGACCAGTACGAAACGGCGCTGGTCGATCTCATCAACCAGAAGCGAGCGGGCAAGCCGATCACTCCGAAGGAGCGCCCGCGCGGCGAGAACGTCGTCGATCTGATGGACGCGCTGCGCAAGAGCGTCGGCGGCGCGGCGAAAGTCGGCGTGAAGTATCCGGTGACGCCTGCCGCCGGGTGCCCGGACCGGCTCCGGCGTTGGCGAACAGCCGGGCCTCCGGCACCGTGTCGGTGACGTCGTCTGGCAACGGCCAGGTCAGCCCCGCCGCCTCGAACCGGCGGATCGTCAACCGCACCGTCGAAGGGGCCGTGCCGACCCGCCGCGCAATCTCGCGGGTCGGCATCCCGGCCGACTTCAATCTGATCACATCGCGCACATGGCGCATCGCAAACCTCTCCGTCGGCATCCAGGTCCCCTTCGCAAAGCCGAAAGGCGGGACCGTATCGGAGCCAGAAGAGGCCTCGTCACCCCGGGCGACATCATCCCGGATTGGTGGGCGACATCGAGCGGAATCAGCATACTGTATAGCGCGACATGTATGGAACGGCCCGCGGGCGCAAGAGCTTTCTCAGTCGACTTCACACATGGGAGCGGTGCGGTCATGTATACGGCCTGTAAAGCGCGGCGCATGACCGCTGGCCTCGATGAAGTCCGCGACACAAGGGGCTAAATCAATCAGACGCGCTTGAAGCGCATTGTCGCGCCAGCCTCACTCGTGTCGGGATTTCGTCCCGTGGGTTCATCGCCTGTTATTGCTCCTTGCCCTCTGCCGGCCCGCGCCGGTCAGATCTCTTTGACAACTGCTGTATTCATCAAGCGGCAGGCGTAGTCGTCGCTAGCGTCTCCGGATGCCGATAAATCCCACCCCTGTTCAAGAGCGCCCAGGCAATTCGCGCTGTCTTGTTGGCCAGTGCGACCGCTGCCACCTTGTACGGACGTCTGGCGAGCAGCGACTTCAACCATGGCGGCGCCCGATCAGCCTTCCGGGCAATTCGCAGGACGGATGTCGCCCCAAGAACGAGGAGGCTCCGAAGTTCGGGGTTTCCCATCTTCGAGATTCGCCCCATCCGCTCCTTGCCCCCACTCGAATGCTGTCGCGGCGTCAGTCCCAGCCAGGCAGCAAAGTGACGAGCGGATTTGAAGCCGCCGGGATCTGGCACCAGCGCCTTGATGGTCGCCGCTGTAATGGCTCCAATGCCGGGGATGGTAGTCAGTCGGCGCATGTCCTTGTCGGTCCTTGCCGCAGCAACAATGGCTCGCTCGAGCTTGTCAATCTGGTCCGCCTGAGCCTCGATCTGATCGGCAACTGCCGTCAGCGCGAAGCGCGCTGCCGCAGGCAAGCGGATATCTGCTACATCCCGTACGATTGCAACCAACGCCTCGACCTTTGTCCGGCCGGCGGCGGCAATGATGCCCAACTCAGCCAGATGCGAGCGCAGGGCGTTGATCGTCTGCGTTTGCTGTTTCACCAGAAGTGCGCGACTCTTCAGGACCATCGTTCCGGCTTGTTGCTCGGCCGTTTTGATCGGAACGAAGCGCATGGTCTTGCGAGTCACGGCTTCGCTGATGGCCTCGGCATCCGCCGCATCCGTTTTTCCACGCTTCAGTAGAGTCGAGGAGAGGCGCGGTGATGCGCTTGTTGCGCGTTCCGTTTCCTCTCCCCGCTCATCAAACCGGACGTGCAGTTTTCCCGCATCCGGCTTTCCGACAGGTTTTGTCACAAGGCGCACGTCGGCGACACTTTGCGCACGCGGTTCAGCACAAGTACGCCAGGGTTCCCATGGATCCGATCAGAGAACCGTCTGACGCCACGTCCTGGCGTCTTATGTCGTCTGCGCAGAAAGGCGAGCACGCGGTCGAAGACGTGTCGATCAACGGCCTGATGAGCCGTAGCAAGAGAGCCATAGCTGAAGTAAGCGGACCAGCCGCGCAGAAGGCGGTTCAGTCGTGCTTGTACTTCGGGCCAAGCGCCCTTGTTGCCCGGCGTCAGCAGTACGCTGACCTTCCTCTTGATCCGCAGCACGCTTTTCTTGGACGGAGCCGCGCCAAGATACCACCGTCCCCCATTGCGGAAGCGGCGGGGTCCGAGCGTGTACCCAAGGAAGTCAAAGCTTTCCAATCGGGCATTCTTCACCGAGGTTTTAGTCTCGTTGAGCGTCAACCCAAGCTTGGTCATCACCGCTTTCGTCCACGTCAATGCTTCCTCCGCGTGGCCGCGGCTGAGAATGACGAAGTCGTCGGCATAGGAGATAACCTGGGCATGGAATGCTTCACGCCGACCGCTGAGACGCCAATGCTTCAGGAACCGGTTCATGTAGATGACGGAGAGCAGCGGACTGATGACACCGCCCTGTGGCGTGCCACGCTTGTTGCTCTTACCGCCGCTCATGCACCGTTTCCCGTCGCTATCCCGCTCCTCGACCGGTACTCGCAGCCATAACTTAATCAGCCGCAGCACATTCCGGTCAACGATGCGTCGGGCCACCGATTTGAGGAGGTCCGAATGCGGGATCGTGTCGAAGTATTTCGACAGATCGGCGTCAACAACGTCCGTGTAGCCCCGGCACACAAGCCGGTGCACTTCCTTGACTGCATCGACCGCGTTACGACGCGGGCGATATCCATAAGCACCGTCCTCAAAATCCGCCTCGAAGATCGGTTCCAGCACGATCTTTGCGGCAGCTTGGACGACCCGGTCCCGGATTGTTGGGATACCGAGTGGACGTTCGCCGCCGCCGGGCTTCGGGATCATCACCCGCCGCACCGGATCGGGCCGGTAAGTCTTCGTGACGAGTTCATCGCGCAGGCCGGCCAACCATGCTTCGAGTCCCGACGCGTCGATTTGCTCGAAAGTTGTTCCGTCCACTCCTGGCGCACCCGCGTTGGCGCGGGCCAGCTTGTAGGCATGGCTCAGAATGTCCTCGCGGCAGATCTTGTCGTACAGCACATAGAAACGGAAGGCAGGCTCCGCCTTCGCCTTGCAATAAAGCTTTCTCTGAAGGCTCCTGATCTTATCGGGCGTTTGTAGGCTCATCGCCAATCGACCCATTCCCTCGCCATCTTCAAAAGCGCACCTGAAGTCAGGGTCCTTTCCTCCGCCGGAATTACCCGGTTTCATCAGTACTACGACCCTGTCCGACTCCCGTCCGGTCCATCGACTACTCGATGCTGAAGGCGCGACCTTCGACCAAGACGGGTCTCCCCCGATTACCCGCACTACCTTTCCGGCGTGCCGTGCCCATTACCCCGGTGAACCGGACAGGTGCATGCGTCGATTGCTTCCCTGTCAGCGCGGCCTTCCCCGCCATACGATCGGGTCGGCATTCACATCGTAACTTTCGAGGCGTGCTCAGGCTTCACTCACGTTACGGCCCGCTGGATTGCTCGGCCGCCAAAAGCGACCTTTGTCACGAGGCTTCGATCCGTCCGATTGCTCGTCCAAACCGCTCGTCAGCTACCAGATCAATCGACAATTCTCTGGGTGGATCCTTCCTCCACTGGTAATGCGCGCCGTCGGGGCGCACCAAACGGCTTGACGTAAGCTGGTGGGATCAGCCGCACTTCATGGCCGAGAGTTGCAATCTCGCGTGCCCAATAGTGAGCGCTGCCACAGGCTTCTATTCCGACAAGGCAGGCCGGCTGCTTCGAGAAGAAATGCAGGACCTCGCTGCGCCGTAGTCTCCGGTTGAACACCGGCGAGCCATCGGCACCCGCGCCGTGAACTTGAAAAATGTGCTTCGCCAAATCCAACCCGATGGTGCTAACCTGCTTCATGGAACGGTCCCTCCTTGTGGCGTTCGAACAACGACCACGTTTTAGCACGATGATGCTGTCGGAGCGGGCCGTTCCACCACATCAATCAGGATGAGAGTGGCGCGTCAATCAAGATGAGACAAGGCAGCCGAGTGGGCGGATCATTGACGCTGGCCGCGGGTTTGGCAAGGCTTGATTGACGCTGCGCGACAATCACGCAGGATTGCCAGCGTCAATCGTTGCCTTGTCGAGTTCGTTGGGGGTCGTATGAACGGGCGGCCGGCCTGGACCGCGCTTGCGATCGAGGGCAACTTTTCGACGGTAACTTTCGACGTTCATCTCGAGGATCGTGGCGTGGTGGACCAAACGATCGATGGCAACCAACGTCATTGCCTGGTCCGGGAAGATACGCCCCCATTCGCCAAATGGCTGATTGGCCGTGATCAGCAGCGAGCGTCGTTCGTAGCGGGCGGCGATCAACTCGAACAGCACACTGGTTTCCGCCTGATCCTTGCTCACATATGTGATGTCGTCGAGGATCAGGAGGTCATAGCGATCGAGTTTGGCGATCGCGGACTCCAGCGCCAGCTCGCGCCGCGCGACCTGCAGCCGTTGCACCAGATCAGTGGTGCGCGCGAAGAGAACGCGCCAACCGTTCTCGACGAGAGCCAGGCCGATCGCCGTGCCGAGATGGGTCTTGCCGCCGCCCGGTGGACCGAACAAGAGCAAATTGGCGCCGGCCTTCAACCAGGCGTCGCCAGCGGCGAGCGCCATCGCCTGTGCCTTTGATAGCATCGGCACACTTTCGAAGTCGAAGGTGGCGAGCGTCTTGCCGGCGGGCAAACGCGCTTCCACCATGTGTCGCTCGATCCGACGGCGGGTGCGATCGGCCGCCTCGTGCTCGGCAAGGGCGGCGAGGAAGCGGGCGGCAGGCCACCCTTCCTTGTCCGACTGTGCAGCGAGCTTCGGCCAGATCGCCTTGACGCCCGGCAGGCGGAGCTCATTGAGAAGCAGCTCGACACGGGCAGTATCGACGGAGGTAGCGATACCAGTCATGCAGCCTCTCCCAGGTTCGAGCGGCCTGACATGACGCTGACGCAGGCGAGTTCATCGTAGACGTCGAGCGGCGCCAGCTTGACGGCGACTCGCGGGATCGAGGCCGCCTCAGGTCGGAAGCGGTCGCGCAGAGCGGCAAGATCGGGTAACTGTCCGGCGTCCAGATCCATCGCGATCACCTCGGCGAGTTCTGCTTCGCAGGCGCGCTCGTGAGCCAGCGCCAGAAGCTCGACCGTCACCTTGCAAGCGCGCCGGTCATCACCATGCTCCCGCAAGGTCTCGAACAGACGTTTGTAAGCTGCACGCGGGAAGAGTTGGTCGCGATAAACGAGATTGAGGAGCGCCATTGGCTTGCGCCGCAGGGCATGGATGACGTGCCGGTAATCCACAACATGACCGCCCTGGCGCTCGGACACAGGCCGACCGCGCCGCAGCGTCACGACCGGCGTGACACCAACGAAGCATTCGAGCCGGTCGTCGAAGATGCGCACACGCAGGCGATGGCCGATCAATCTTGAAGGCACGGTGTAGAACACGCGCCGCAGGATGAAGCCGCCTGACGACGTCACCGGGATCACTTTCTCCTCAAAGTCGGTCGTGCGGCCTTTTGGCAGCGGCGCCAAGGCCTCCTTCTCGAGCGCGATCGGTTTGGCGACGTTGGCGTTGCGCCGGCCGACAATCTCGTCGACAAAAGCACGGTAGGCATCGAGACTGGCGAAGTCGCGCGTCCCTCGCAGCAACAGCGCATCTTCCAGTGCCCGCTTGAGATGGCCGTGCGCGCTCTCGATCGAGCCGTTCTCATGTGCGATGCCCGCATTGTTGCGCGTTGGCGCCATGCCATAGTGGCCCATCAGCCCGGCGTAGCGCTGCGTCAGATCCTCCCGTGCGTCGGCGGCCAGATTGCGGAACGCTGCCGACAGGCTGTCGCTGCGATGCTCCCGCGGCACGCCGCCAAGCGCCCACAGCGCGTTCTGCAAGCCCTCCGCCAGGGCGACGAAGCTTTCGCCGCCGAGCACGACATGGGCATGCTCGAAGCCGGAGAACGCCAACCGGAAGTGATAGAGCCGGTGATCGAGCGGCTCACCCGCGATGGTAATACCGAGCGCGCTCACGTCGGTGAAGTCGGACAGACCCAGGCGACCGGGCTCGTGCTGCTGGCGGAAGATCACGTCTTGTTCTGGGCCGTTGAGCGCCCGCCAGGCGTTGATGCGCCGCTCCAGCGTGCGGCGGATGTTCGGGTTCAACTCGTGATGCCGTCGGCGCAGCTCGTCCAGCACGCCGATCACGCGGATGCCGGGCGCAGCCTTCAGGATCGGAACGATCTCGGCGTCCCAATAGGGCCCGAGCGGATCGGCCCGGCGCCGGCCCCTCGGCGTCTTCTTCTGTGAGGGCGGGCGACAATCGCCCTCGATTCGATACGCGCTTGCCTTCGAGAACCCCGCCTTGGCCGCGGCGGCCTCGCGGGACAGTGTCAATCGGTAGGTCATGTACAGCCTCATCTGGCGGTCGGTGATGTCAAGGCCAGGCAAGGCATCGATTCCCTCTTGTCGAGACGAATCAACAGCTTGCACCAGCCGCACCCGGCCGCCAGACGGGTCCAAAAACGCGCGACGCCGATGGGGACGGTCCTCCGGTCGGGCTGCGCCCTCCCTTCGGTCCGTCCCCATCGGCGCAGTCTCACCTTGATTGTCGCTGGCGTCTCACCCTGATCGCCGCCGCGCAATACTGGCCGATCTTGGGGGTGATCACATGTCTCGGCCTTGCTTTTAAACATCTAATCCGGCCTCTGATCGAGCAAGTCAACCGGAGAAGGCCCGGGACCAAAAGCCGCCCATGAGTAAGGGCGCCTCAGTTGGCGGCCTCTTTATTATCATCGTCGTCGTATTCAAATGACAGCTGAGTTGGGTCAAGAACGAATAGCGTCCTACGTCAGCTTACGCCGTTCGCTCTCAGCCCTATTCGCCGCCTCGAGCTGCCCTGCGATGTAGTCGGAGATATCGCCGATCTCAGCCTCCAAGTCCGCTTCCGGTATACCTTGTTCCTTGGCAGCATCGATGAGGCGGCGGCTCAGCTCGGCCACATCCTGCGACGCGCCGACAGTCCGATACTGTTCGACAGCGTGAACGCTATTCTCGATCCAGAAATCGATAAACTCGCGCGCCTTGCTCATCGTGCATCCTCTCCGCCAACCTCAAGACCAGCGTTAGCGCCGGTGAGCAAACGCAGCAAGGCCACCTCGAAGCCGGAGACGCCTTTGGCGAAATTTATCACTTCGCCCCAGTCCAGTCGGCGCGGAGATATCGTACCAGTCCACAATCCGGGAAGGTCGGCAAGTTTCAGCCGGCTGTTGTGATGCTGACAGCCAACGCAGAAGACCAAGCACCCGTCTTGAAGCCATTTCGGTTCGACGACAGGGCCGGTCCAGTAACGAAGGTGACGAGCGGGCTTGTGACGCCAAGGCAGCCGACTCCATCACGATCTCCAGGGCTCTGGTGAATGGGCACCGCGTGGCCTACCATGTCATGCCAATTCGGAACGACGTGCACGGCGCCGACCGTGCCGCATTGCCGTGCACACAAGGCGCCCGCCGGCGAGCCATTCCGCAGGGCAGCTACCAGATGGCAAGAAGCGGCCGGACCATTTCGTGTAACGACGATGAGCCATCGCGGATGATCGCGCACGATACGGCGTGGAGTGAAGCCGCTAGGGGGCGCTCGGCAAGGTCCCCAGAGGCACCAGGCTTTGGTCGGAGGCGCGCCAGCCCGGTCGCAGTGCTGCCCGCGCTCCGCCCACTGGCACCGGTAGCCGGCGTTGCGAAGGAGACCTGCTCTCGCCATGCCCGACGCGCTCATTGCGGGAAAGGCCGAGTTCGCCAGCAGTGGCGTTATGTTCTCCTCCGGAACATGCCCAACGCTTCCGGGATTGTTCTGCCGCCTTGCTACTTCACCATGCTCCTGCGCGGCGTCAGACTCGTCAGCGACGACGCTTTGCGCCCGATGCGCGGTTTCCGGCCGAGGCGGAAGCGGCTCTATCGATTTTTCGCGATCTTCAGATCGTGGATGTGCCTGGGCGCCCGACCATCGACGAGTGTTGCCTGCCTTGGGTCTGATGCGGGCTTCGTGAATGTCTTTGTGAGTGAGACCGATCTCGGTAACGCTCGCCCAGCGTGGAAGAATTAGGCTTGCCAGCGCTCTTGATCTCTCCCCCGCTCCTGCGCGGCGTCGTATTCATCCGCTAGCCGCGCGCTTCGCCTGCGCCTCGATCTCAAGCGCATTTGCCTGCGCGCGATAGGCGGCGCCGCTGCCAACTGTCGGGCCACCTCCGGCGGGATCTCGATCGCTTTTCGGCTGATCGACATGCCCGTAAAATAGGTATTTGGGGCCCGTCTGGCGAATCCAAACGAAGCGGCCCCAGCAACCCTTGGAGGCCCGGGGGCGATTGCTGGGGCCACATGGCCAGTCCCGCGTCAGTCGAGATTGGTTAGCTTGATCGCACACCAAATCCGAAGAAGAGACAATAGCGAACCAGAGTTCCGCGTCTCGACGCCGGGGAACAGTGGTAAAATTACCACCATGCCAGGGCGCAACGCCGCCCGCTTAAAATACACGCCGGCGACGTCGGCTCTAGCCACAGGATGTAAAGTGCAAAATCCTGACGAGCATTAAGACTGCGCAGGCGCAAACGTTTCGTACCCAAGAGGGGGTAGCCTGCTGGGTGCAGTGGACCCTTTGCTGAGGACCACCGGGTCCGGTTCTTAAGTGGAGCTGCTGCCGTTCGTTCTTCCCAATACTTTACGCTACTCTTGCTTGCTGCTGTTGTGGCTGTGGGGATGTGGGCAACGCGCAGCGTTGTCCAAGCTTCTCGCTTGCGAGAAGCGTCATATCCACAGCCTCTTCGCCGAATGCCCCCCGGCCTGCCAGACCGCCATCGGCGCGCGAATTTCCAGCGCCTGATGGGGTCGGGCGATTCCGGCTTTGGCCTCGTGGCCATCCGAATAACCCTTGAGATAGATGTCCTCGTATTCGAGCGAGCGCCACAGCCGCTCGATGAACACGTTGTCCATCCAGCGGCCGCGACCGTCCATCGAGATCCTGACGCCGGTGGCGGCCAGCGTTCCGGTGAAGGCCGCGCTGGTGAACTGGCTACCCTGGTCGGTATTGAAGATCTCAGGCCGGCCGAGGCGCGCCAAGGCCTCTTCGAGCGCAGACACGCAGAACGATGTGTCCATCGTGTTCGAAAGGCGCCATCCCAGTACCGCACGGCTCGCCCAATCGATGATCGCCACCAGATATAGAAAGCCCTGGCCGGTCGATCACCATATGGCGCAGGAGATACGGGAAGATCTTGTGTCCCGGCGCCGGCTTTGTGGTTCTGGGCTTTGGTCCCAGCGCCGCGATGCCCATCTTGCGCATCAACCGCTGCACGCGCTTGATTGATGCGACGGCCTTCGGCATTGAGCATCGCCGTCATCCGCCGCGAGCCCAGGAACGGCCAGGCCGTGAACAGCTGGTCGATGCGTCGCATCAGCTCAAGGTCGTTGTCATTGGCCGGCCGCGGCGGCCTATATACGCTCGATCGCGCAACGCTCAGCAGTTGGCATTGCCGGCGGATCGATAGACTCTCATGATCGCGCTGAAGCAATCCTCGGCGATCCGGCGCGCTCATCTTCCGGACCTCCTGGCTAAGAACTCTCGCTCGACCGTCAATTGTCCGATCTTCGCGTGGAGCTTCTCGACCTCCAGTTCGTGGGCCGCCTCGCCATCCCGACCAGCGTGTGAATCGGCGTGGGGTCCGGACGCCGATCGGCGCCCCAAGTGCTTGATTGACTTCGCGCGTGCGGGGTCAATGTTCAGCGTCGATTCACACCCACAAGTCGGACTGCGCGACGCGCAGCGACGGATCGTTAATGCCGCTGCCGCGCACTCTGTGGCGCCTCCCCCTTCAGGCCGCAGCCATGCGCTCCCTACCGCGGTAGCGGTTTAGTGCAACATTCATTCTGGCAACCTCGGCCCGACATAGTTCAACAGCGATCGGGACATCCCCGAGTGCGCCGTTTCCTGGCACTTGCTCGGGTTGTCTTTTTCGTTCCCGAACTGACCCGAGTCGCACGATGTAAGGCGACATCTGTCTTCGCTGCTCGTTTGGTCTTTCTGGCAGATATCTTGCCTTTTTGCGCCTTGGACTGTTGGGGTCTCTTTGCGACTGTTAAGGCAGGATTTGGGGTATGCGGAGTTTCGGCCATCTCCAGCCCGAATAGAGCGGCGACATCGCCTTCATCAAGCACCTTCGCCGCGCCTGACGCCGTTGTTAGCGGAGAATCCTGTCCAGCGCTGGCGAGCATTTCAGTTTCATCCACATCACGCAGCACAAAAAGAAGCTGAGGCTTTTCATCTAGCCGGGCGCCGACACCATACAGTGCTGCCGCAACGTGCTTGCACATGTCCGCCCAATCTGGACAGCTGCAGGACAGCTTGATTTCCGTCGGCGACGGAAACAGGCCGTCACCCTCTCGACAGACCCGGTCCATCACGCCTTTCGCCAAGCGGCCCTGCAGGAGCTCAACTAGCGAATCGACGGTCCCGGCGCAGTCCCGACAGATGGATTTCCAGCGTGCCCGCGTAACCGGTGCAATGACAATTTTGATTTGGTAGAGCTCAGACCCGGCGACCATTGCCGATATCTCGCCCTTGGCAATTTGCAGGTCGATAACGGAGCCGTTTCGGACATAGGTCCGGCCGCGCGGCAAGCGGTTCTCATAGTCGCTGTATCGTTCAAGGTTGACGCACCAAGATCTGCCCCAGAAGCTCTTGGTAATTGTGCGGCCCTCGATCCTCACGGGCGCAACGGATCGTCCCTGCTTCTTGAGCTTGGCCAACTTGCGTTCTGCCTGTCGCCGCTTCTCAGCTACCGGCACGTAAGCATGCCACCCGTAGTAGCTCATTCATCCCCTTCCTTCATCGCCGCACCCAAATCGAGAGTCACGAGTCTAAGCAACTCCTCATCTTTCATCTCAGTCAACAGGATGTCAGCTCCGCCGCTAAGAAAATCCCCAGCCAATTGTTTCTTCGACTCAATCATATGGTCGATCTTTTCCTCCACGGTGCCGCGACAAACGAACTTGTGCACAAGCACGTTCTTGGTCTGTCCGATCCGGAAGGCACGATCGGTGGCTTGGCTTTCGACAGCCGGATTCCACCACCTGTCGAAATGAATGACATGCGAGGCCGCTGTGAGATTGAGCCCGGTGCCGCCTGCTTTGACCGAGAGCACGAAGAACGGGACGTCTTCGTCTTCCTGAAATTGGCGCACCAGGTCCTTGCGCTTCTTAACCTCTGTCTCACCATGCAGGACGAGGCCGGGCCTTCCGAATACGGAGCCCAGGAACGCCACTAGTGGCGCCGTTGACTCCTTGAACTGGGTGAAGATAAGTGCCTTCTCCTGCCGGGCGGCAACCACTTCCGCGATGTCGCGCAGACGCACAAGCTTACCGCTATCCTCCTCATTCCACGCACCGTCGCCGAGCCACTGTGATGGATGGTTGCAGATCTGCTTCAAACGCATGAGAAAAGCTAGGACGATACCTCTCCGCTTTATTCCATCGACCTCTTCGAGATGGCCGGCCAGTTCCGCCACTGCTTGCTGATAAAGCGCCGCCTGCTTGCGGCTCAAGGGGCAGAAGGTTTTCACCTCGGTCTTGTCGGGCAGGTCGGCAATGATGCTCTTGTCGGTCTTCAGCCGTCGCAGGATATAGGGGCGCACCAGTTGGCGGAGCGGACCGTAAGGGTTATGTGGCCGGTCGGCGAGGCGTTTGACGAATGCCGAAAACTCCTTCGACGATCCCAACAGGCCAGGATTGATAAAGTCGAAGATCGACCATAGGTCGCCGAGCCGATTCTCGATGGGCGTGCCGGTCAGCGCAATGCGCATTTCTGCCTTGAGCCTCTTGACCGATTTTGTCTGCTTAGCGCCCGGGTTCTTGATGGCCTGTGCTTCATCGAGCACCACAAACCGCCATGATGTAGTTTCTAGCCAAGGCGTACGCGTCAGAAAGCCGTAGCTCGTGATTACGAGATCGACATCTGCGCATCTGTCCGCACTGTAAGTGTTCAGTTTCTCGGACGGCGCAGCCGATGGATGGACCACGACTGTTTTCAAAGTTGGCGCAAATCGGGAAATCTCGGCGGCCCAATTGGCTAACAACGAGGCGGGGGCTACGAGCAGGCAAGGTTTCCGAATTGCCATGTCCTCATTCTTGATCACCAGCAGCAGCGACAACACCTGGATGGTTTTGCCGAGCCCCATATCGTCGGCAAGGCAAGCCCCAAGCTTGAGCTGCGTTAGCAGATAGAGCCATTGCACACCCGACTGCTGATAGGGTCGCAGCGTACCCTGAAAATGTTGACCGGGGTCGACCCGCATGAGCCAATCGGGATGGCGCAGGGTCGCCAGCGTCTCCGCCAGCCAGGGGCCGGCAACGGTCTGGCTCCAATCGATGTCGGCTGGTGCGGCAGTTTTATCTCCGGCAATGCCAGCCCCAGCCAGCAGACGCATCGCCTCACCGAACGAAAGACCATCGGCGGCGGCGCGGCGCTCGATGGCCTCAAATTGCTCGAGTGTGCGATGCAGTCGTTCATGATCGACCTCGACCCACTTGCCACGGATTAAGGTCAATCCATCGGAATGCGCCAGGAGTCGCTTGATGTCGGCCTTCGAGAGGCTTTCGCCCTCGAGCGTCACCTCCATTCGGAAGTCGAGCAGCGCGTCCATCCCCAGCTGTGATGGCGCATTGCCCCCGACCGTTGCTTTCACTTGCGGGCGTGCGGGGTGGTTCATGCGCCAACTCGCTGGCATTCGCACGACCACCCCGGCGCTTTCGAGCGCGGGAACATCCTTCAGGAATTGCAGAGCCTGTTGTGGGCTCCAGCGCAGCGGGTGAAAGATATCGCCGGCATCGACCATGGTCTTCAACCAAGGGCAACTTTCGGCGGCACGCTGGACGGGCATCAGCAGCGAGAGCAGGCGTTGGCGGTTCCTCGCACCGGAATACTCCTGCAAGGCCTTGCCGAGCGGCAGATGCTGGGCCTTGGCCCCAGCCGAAAGTCGGGTCGTGTAGGTCGCAAGAAACGCGAACGGGGCTTCTTCGTCCTTCCGGTTCTCCGCGAGGTTGAAATGAACGCGCCCAACCAAATTCCATGCCGGATGACGGCTCTTGAGGAACTCCTGCACGGAGAGCTTGGCCTGCACCAACTCGGCATCAAAGGCCGCATCCATACCTCGCCAAAGATTGGCCAGGACAGACGTCGTCAGGTATTCCGCGCCGGTCATCGGCGGAACGGCCGCTGCCATCGTGTCCAGCTCGCCATCGGCGGGGATTGGCACAGGCGGCTTGGTCCGGCCGTCTCCAACACTAGGAAGAGCGCACAGTGCAGTCATGTAGCGCATTCCAAGCTCTCGCCAATACGACAACACCGGCGGGAGAACCGTCGCGACTTCGTCGGCGCCGAGCCACAACAATCCGTGCCCTGAGCCCCGTAAAAATGCTTTCTCCAGCCGCAAGCCCTGATCGGGCTCCAACGCAGGAGCTTGCGCCGTTTGTCGCAGCGTCAGCAAACCATGCGGGGTGAGAACGGGTTCCAGCGTCATCATGACGGTGGGACCTTACGACCCCACCGGAAATGTTGGCGATTTTGGTGGTGAGCGGCGCGCCACATCGAGAAGTAATTCGCCATTCTGTCACGAAGTACCGAGGAATGAGAAATGGACCCGCGGAGCGGGACCGCTTGAGCCGGTTTGTTAGTTGGAAACTGACCGCTCCTGATTACTTCCTATCACGCTGCCAGAGACTCTGTCTGCTGCTGTTGCTGGGGCATGTGGTCAACGCGTCAGCGTTGTCCACCATGTCCACAGCCTTCGCGGCCTGCATCCGTTCGCGCCAGACCGCCATCGGCGTGCGATAGCCGAGCGCCTGATGAAGGCGACGATCGTTATAGAAGGCGATCCAGCTCGCGACCCCTGCCTTGGCCTCGCGGCCGTCGGCATAGCCCTTGAGATAGATGTCCTCATGCTTGAGCGACCGCCACAGCCGCTCGATGAAGACGTTGTCCATCCAACGACCGCGGCCATCCATGGAGATCTTGATCCCTGCGCCCGCCAACGCGCCGGTGAAGGCCGCGCTGGTGAACTGGCTGCCTTGGTCGGTATTGAAAATCTCCGGCCTGCCGTACTTCGCCAGCGCCTCTTCCAGAGCCGCCACGCAGAACGAGACGTCCATCGTGTTCGACAACCGCCACGCCAGAACCGCACGGCTCGCCCAGTCGATGATGGCGACGAGATAAAGAAAGCCACGGCCGATGGGCAGATACGTGATGTCGGCGGCCCACACCTGGTTCGGCCGGTCGATCGTCATGTTGCGCAACAGATAAGGATAGATCTTGTGGCCCGGCGCCGGCTTCGTCGTGTTCGGCTTCGGTCCCAGCGCCGCGATGCCCATCTTGCGCATCAACCGCTGCACGCGCTTGCGATTGACCTGAAGCCCCTCAGCCTTCAGCATTGCGGTCATTCGCCGCGAGCCCAGGAACGGCCAGGCGATGAACAGCTCGTCGATCCGCCGCATCAGGGCAAGGTCGTTGTCGTTGGCCGGCCGGGGCGGCCGGTAGACCCCGAAGCGCGCGATGCCAAGCAACAGGCATTGCCGACGGATCGACAGCGCCTTGTCGGCGCGATCGAGCATTCCTCGACGGTCCGGCGTGCTCATCTTCCGGACCTCCGCGCTAAAAAATCGCGCTCGACCGTCAGTTGTCCAATCTTGGCGTGCAGCTTCTCGATCTCGCGTTCGCGCGTTTCCTCGCTCTCGCGCCCGACACCCGCATCAAAGGCCCGCGCCGCCTGGTCCAGCAGTTGCTTCTTCCAGGCATAGATCTGGTTCGGGTGAACCTCATAGCGCTGGGCCAGATCGGCCACCGTCGCCTGCTCCCGCACCGCTTCCAGCGCAATCTTTGCCTTCAGTGCCGCGTCGATCTTGCGTCTCGTCTTCGTCGTCATCATGCCCTCCGTCTATCAAACGGAGCGGCCCTTTTCCAACTTAACCTCTGATCCCAAAATCGGGGTCCATTTCAGATGGGCGCGGTCAGCAATTCCTTGACCAGAATGAACTGGAGAACGCACTCCGCGACTGCGGCCGGACTCTCAAGAAGAAAACCATCATCTTTCAAAACATCAACGTTCCTTTCGCTTTGCGAAAGCTCGATTTGCACCAACTTTGCGCCAATCTCATCCGGCGTGAACATGCGCCTCACCTCGGAAAAGAACCGCGGCAGTTCCCGCGCGAAGTCGGGGATGTCTTGAGGCAGTACTGGCAAAACTCATCAACTTCTCACCGACAAGGTAGTCGAAGGCCGCCGTGAGCCCGAATCGCGCCTTGATCGTTTGAGCCGCTTCGCACTGTTCGATCCAAATCTTATGCGCTTTGCGCACATTCATCGTCGGCCCTCATCTTGTCGGCATCGACGCTATTCTTGACGCCAGCCACTCGTTCAATTTCGACCACCTTCGCCGCCCCGAAACGTTGCGAACCGCGATGGCAACGGCCTTCTTCTGACCGACCAGAACTACCAGTTGTTTGCCCCGGGTGACGCCGGTATAGAGCAGGTTTCGTTGCAGCATGGTGTAGTGCTGCGTCATCACCGGGATCACTACGGCAGGGTATTCTGAACCCTGGCTCTTATGGATAGTTGCTGCGTAGGCCGGCACCAGCGTGTCGAGCTCGCCAAACTCATAAATGACCGAGCGGCCGTCGAAGCTTGCGGTGAGTTCGCTGTCTTCGGAACTGACATCGTCGATATAACCGATGTCACCGTTATAGACCTCCTTGTCGTAATCGTTTTCGATCTGCATCACTTTGTCGCCGGACGCGAACGTCGAACCGAAGCGTTCGACCTTGCGCTCGCCGGCGGGGTTCAGAGCCGTCTGCAGTTCGATGTTTAGCGAGCGCGCACCGACGCCGCCCCGGTTCATTGGACACAGAACCTGAATGTCGCGAATTGGGTCGAGGCCGAAGCGATTGGGGATCCGTGTCTTCACCAACTCGATGATACGCTGTACGGCGGTTTCTGGATCGCCTGCTTGCACGAAGTAGAAATCGCTATCCGTGCCGGGCAGGCTGAGATCGGGGATAGCCCCCTGATTGATGCGATGTGCGCTGATGATGATGCGGCTTTGCGCGGCCTGCCGGAACACCTCGGTGAGACGCACCACCGGCACAGCACCGGATGAGATGACGTCGGCCAGCACTTGGCCTGGCCCAACCGAAGGAAGCTGGTCGATGTCGCCGACGATCAAAAGGGCAGACTTGTCTGGCACTGCCTTGATGAGTGACTGCATCAGCATGACGTCTACCATTGAGGCTTCGTCGACAACAAGCAGGTCGCAGTCGAGCGGATTGTCTTCGCCGCGCTTGAAGCCGCCGCCCTTGGGGTCAACCTCCAGCAGCCGGTGGATCGTCCTAGCCTCAAAACCGGTCGCCTCGGTCATGCGCTTGGCGGCGCGGCCGGTCGGCGCGCATAGCAGGAGCCTCACGCCCTTTGCTGCGAGAATGCGGAGAATACCTTTGACGATGGTGGTCTTGCCGACACCAGGACCGCCGGTCATGACCAACGCTTTGGACATCAATGCGAGCCGGATCGCAGCGACCTGGCTTTCGGCAAGGGTAAGCCCGATCCGTTGCTCGACCCAAGGCAGTGCCTTGTCTGGATTGATCCAGGGCCAGGGCAGTGTGCCATTCGCTAGCCGGATCAGCCGCTCGGCAATCGAGCGCTCCGCCCGATGCAGGCCCACCAGAAATACGCAGGACGTTTCGCCTACGCTGTCTGCGATGACCGTGCCTGCTGTCCGTTCGAGATCAAGCGCAATGCGCACCAGTTCCACCGGGACCTCAAGCAGCTTCTCGGCAAGCGGCAGCAGTTCATCCGTCGGCAAACCGCAGTGCCCTTCGTCCATCGCCTCGGTCAGCCCATAGGAGATCCCGGCCCGAACCCGGATCATTGCGGTCTTTTCGATGCCGAGTTTCATCGCGATCGCGTCGGCAGTCTTGAAGCCGATGCCGCGAATGTCGCGCGCGAGGCGGTAGGGGTTCTCGGTCATGACCTGTACGGCGTCCGCGCCATAGGTCTTATAGATGCGCACCGCCCGCGCTGTGCCGACGCCATTGCTGTGCAGGAAGACCATGATTTCGCGAACGATCTTCTGTTCAGCCCAGGCGGCCGTGATCCGGTTGGCCCGAACCGGGCCGATGCCCGTTACCTCGCGCAGGCGTTCGGGCTCCGCCTCGATGGTATCGAACACCTTCTCACCGAAGGCGCGCACCAGCTTCTTGGCATAGACTGGCCCGATGCCGCGGATCATCCCGGAGCCGAGGTATTTCTCGATGCCGTCGAGCGATGTCGGTTCCGAGGTCTTTAAGAACTTCGCCCTGTACTGTTGGCCATGGGTGCGGTCATTGACCCATTCGCCCGATGCGGTAATCCACTCGCCAGCGGAGATCACCGCGGCGTGCCCGACTACAGTGACCAGTTCGCGGTGGCCGCGCGCCTTGATCCGCAAAACGCAGTAGCCATTCCCGTCGTTGTGGTATGTGACGCGCTCAACAAGGCCAGCAAGAACTTCCCGGCTTGATGGTTCCGGCTGCGGTTTCATGCGGATCGTCGCATCATCTGCTCCGTCGCCGAGAGCACCATTTGTGGACAGCTCTCTTCCCGAACCCAATTTGCTCAGTTGGATCGTCGTTGGCAAGCCACCACGGTGGTCAACCCCCTTCGGAGCCCACCGAGTTGGCATGCATAGCGCGACTGCATGGCCGATCAATGGGCGTCCGGCGATATGTGTCGGTAGCCGCCGTGCGGTGTAAGAATCGAACTGTAAAGGAGACCAGCCAGTCGTGATTTCGCTTTGCGGTTACCGCCGGCCGCGGCAATCTTGGTCTCGACCAGCAGCCGATCAATCTTGGCTGCGCTGACGCCGAGCACCAGTGCTCAATCGGCCTGGTCCGAGCTTGAGCCGGCCATGCCGCTCCAGCGAAGGCAGCAACGTCGGAATCATTACCCTGAGCCGCTTGCCGCAGATCCGATCCGAGGCCTCCCATAGCGCCACCAGTGTGAATCCGCGTGGGCTCCGGACGCCGATCGGCGTCGCAAGTGCTTGACTGACTTCGCGCGTGCGGGGTCAATGTTCAGCGTCGATTCACAATCGCCCCCCCGGGCAATTACGGGTGCCGCAACGCGCGCCTTGCAGTTGCGCTGCGGAAGACGCAAAAGGAGGGCAATCTTAGCATCGGCTTTTTCAATGGCGTTACAAAAGCAAAAGATCACCAAAGACCAGCTTCATGAATTGATCCTAGAACGGTTTGGACTGATCAACTTCTTTCAGGTCAGCGAGGACAGGCAGCTCGGGTTCCGCACAACTGTGGTAGCGGCGCCGGCGGATCTCTATGAGTTACATTCTCGGCTCGAACGTATTTGCAGTGAGTTGCGGCCAAGATTTGAGTTAGAGTGAGTCACGACCTCAGGCGGGATCTTCGAGGGGCTTTCGGCTGATTGGCGTTGGTCGAAGTATCTATATCTGGGCTCCGGTGGGTGTGTGTGCGTAAGTTCACAGAAGCATCGCAGACCGGGTGCTACATATTCTTCGCGAATATTATTGCGGTCGTTCATAGTGGGTGACGGAGTTTACGGAGAATTACATGGCACCGATACAGGCTAGGTTCCTCGTACGAAGAGGTAGCGTCGACTGGATGGTTTATGATCGGGATCGCAAGGGGGCGGCCCAACTGAAGGATTACAGCTTGGCTGAGAAGCTGACGAAGGAACAAGCTGAGCAGATTAAGCAGCGGCTGGAGACGGCTTGACCGACGTTTGCAAGGACTGGTGCTCGCACAACGTCCAGATGGACGCGGCGAGATGGCCGGACGAGATGCAGCTATCCGATCTCCAGCCGCGGTTCACTTGCACAGTCTGAGGCAAGCGCGCAGCTCAATCATTCGTTCGGTCGATGAGCCGCCAAGGATGGGTACGCGCGGCTGACGGGGGCTACCCTGCCCAAGTTTGGCCGAAATGGCCCCCATGCTGGTACGAGCCATCTAAGGGGCTATCCGTTGTGTGGTTGAGCCTTGGCGGTGTCGTCCGGCAACGTCGTCGCCAAGGCTCTCACGCGCGCATTCGGTCAATGGGTGCGAAGTGGTGGCGTTCGGAGTGTGCAGGCTAGCTGAAGCATCATTCCAACGGCCGCGCTAAACTCGCGAGCGTTTGTGATCTTACAAATGTCACAGCCGCTGGCTAGAAACGTATCTACTGATTAGCACGGGCTCTTTCAATTGGCCATATTGCGATGGCGGCTAGCGAAGAGCGCGCTCGCCGAATCCGCGGCGGCGCATCGCAAAGGAAGAGTGCAGATGTTCAAGAGACAGGTGTCGGGCCGCAAGCTTAAGTGCGCAACCAAGCGACGTCGAGCGAAGCCGAAGCGGACAGCGCGTCGTCAACTGGACGGAGCGTTCAACTTTGCAACGCGCGTATTTTCAGATTTCGACCCGACCACGGGGGGCGAGGGTGAAATACGGGACCGCATGGTCAGGACGGCTGAAGGACGCTTCTATTTGATAGAAGGTCCAGACATCAAGCCGAGTGCTCGTGAAGTCGTAACGCCTTATAGGCTCGAAGATGTCTTTGCGTGGTTGCAGGATTGTCCGGAGCAAATCGAGCGGACAGTGATCGTCGGCAACGCCAACTGCAATCTTTTTGAGCGCTGAGTTCTGCTTTGGGCGACTAAGGCGCGGGGCGTCAGACGACGCCCTGCGTATAACCGAACTCCCGTGGGTTTCGTCAGCTTTCCGAAAGCTTGCCCGAACAATAAGCTGTTGCAGTGAGGATCAATTACGACAACGCCCCCTCCGACGGGCAGAGTCCGGCCAGTAGCGCGATGCGCTGACCGGCGCTGCTACGACTGCTTACGGCCGCTTTAGCTGCTCAAGGACCCGCCTCTTTCGCTGCTGACGAGAAAGCGAGTGAGCCAGTCAGGCGCCCCCCGAGCGCGGCCCCAAGGGCAAACCCACCGGGAAATGAGCTATGCGGGATTTTGGGTGACGAGGCGATCAGGCGGCGTGGTTTGCCGGCATGCGGATGACCTCGATGCCGTCGTTGAATCTGACACCTGCAATCACCTTGGGCAACTGATTTGTGCCTTTGAGCCGCCGCCAGGTTTTTGATGCGGCGATGACCAGCTTGAACACCATTAGCCTGGCGGTCGTTGACGACAGCGATCCTTTCGTGCGCACGGTTCTGTGCCGCACGGTCGCGAACACGCTTTCGATGGGGGTGGTCGTGCGCAAGTGATCCCAATGCTCGGCAGGGAAGTCGTAGAAGGCCAGCAGCGCGTCGCGGTCCTTGGCGAGGCATTCGACCGCCCGGCCGTACTTGGCGCGGTATTTCTCGGCGAAGACGTCGATCGCCGCTTCGGCGGCCGCACCCGGTTCGGCGCCCAATAGACCTCGCGCAGGTCCTTCTTCATGTTGGCCTGGACCGAGAGCGGGACCTTGTCCAGGACGTTGACGGTCTTGTGCACCCAGCAGCGCTGGTGCCGCGTGCCGGGAAAGACCTCGTCAAGAGCCTTCCAGAAGCCGAGCGCGCCGTCACCAACGGCAATTTCCGGGGCGATTTGCAACCCGCGCTGCTTCACGTCGATCAAGAGTTCACGCCAGCTCTGCGCGCTCTCCCGGACGCCGACCTGAAAGCCAATCAGTTCCTTCTTCCCTTCCGGCGTCGCGCCGATCAGCACCAGCATGCATTCGCCGTGGTCTTCCATGCGCGCCTGCAGGAAGACGCCATCGGCCCACACATACACGTAGCGTCGCGCCGACAGATCGCGCTTCTGCCAACGCTCGTACTCGCCCTGTCACTCGGCCGTCAGCCGGGAGATGACCGCCGGCGACAAGTTCGGCGCGTCCTTGCCCAGCAGGGCCGTCAACGCCTCCTGGAAATCGCCGGTCGAGATGCCGCGCAGATACAGCACCGGCAACAGCGCATCCAGGCTCCGGGTGCGCCGCGCCCACAGCGGCAGGATCGCCGAGCTGAACCGGATCCGCTCGCTATCGCCGGCCGCCCCGCGGTCCCGAATCTTTGCCCGCGCGACCTCGACCGGTCCGATGCCGGTCGCAATCGTTCGCGCCGGGCCGTAACCATGTCGCACGACACGGGCGCGCCCGTCGGCCAGCTTCAAATCCTTCACCGTGGCAAGAAACGTCTCGACTTCGATCTCCACGGCCTGCGCCAGAAGCTCCCGAGCACCAGCTCGCAGAATATTGGTCAGTGGATCGTCGATATCGTCGGGCTGACGAAGGGCAACAATATTGCTAGTCTCGTTCATGGCGTATCGCTCTCCTTGAGAGGTTCTGGCAGGCTCGACACCCGCCTCGATACGCCGCCTATCTCATTCCGTCATCACCCACTTTCCCGCATAGCTCCCGGGAAATATCTCGTCAAGGCATGTAAGGAGCGCCGGCTCGCGTAGTTGCTGCGCATGAAGCGCAAGGAGATCACAGAAAACGAGGCGACTGCTCGTCGGTCAGTGCATTGTCGGAGACTCCTCGGCAGCAATTCAAGTCACATGGTCGTCTTCGTCTCGGTCCGCCTCGAGTTGGTCGGCCTCGTCCGACGCCAGCACAGGAAACTCCCCCGCCAGCATTTTGTCCTTGCTGAGCAGGCCGGCCTCCTCGAGCATTTCCATGTCCGGAAGATCGCGCAGCGTCTCCAGGCTGAAGTGCGACAGGAACGCCTTGGTCGTCACGTAGGTGTAGGGTGCGCCGAGCTGCGGGCTGCGCGGCCCGGCTGCGACGAACTCCAGTCCGCGCAGACGGGCGATGGTATCGCGGCTGACCTCTTTGCCGAAGAAGGATGACAATTCGCTGCGATTGATCGGCTGGTAATAGGCGATGCAGGCAAGGATCAGTGCTTCGGTCTGCGACAACGCCTTGTGGTCGCCGGCAGCGCCGATCGCAGCCCGGATCGCCTCGGCGAAGTTTTTCCGGGTCCGGTGCTGCCAGCCGCCGGCGACGGATACGAGCTCGTAAGGCCGGCCGCGCAATTCGTCGCGAATGTCATCGATCAGCAGGTCGATGCTGCAGTCGCGACCGACAACGCGCGCGAGGGTCTCGCGCGTCACCGGTCCGGGCGAGGCGAAGATCACCGCTTCGACCCGGCCCATCCATTCGCGCCAGCGCAGCTCCGGCGGCAGGTCGGCCAGCTCGGTGTCGAGATCCGCTTTTGGCCGCGCGCGCCGGCCCATGTCAGAGCCCGTACAATCGGAAGGTCGGCCGGCCGGTGAGCTCGCGCACCGCGCCGAGCGAGACCAGTCGCTCGAACAGCCGCCGTGTGCTGCGGTCGCTCGCCGTCTTGCCGGGGCCGGCGGACTGGGCGTCTTCCACCATCAGGATCCCGACCATGATGTCGGCATCCTTGCCACGCAACTTCGGCGCGACCGCGAGCAGGCGTGTCGCCCGCCGTGCGAGATCACTGTAGAGGTCGATCGCTGCCACGGCCGCCGTCGCGTAGGCCGCACAGAGTGCGTTCATGAAGACAGTCTCCCCTTCGAGGTGCTGCTGCGCCTTGCGCAGCGCACCGCGCGATAGATGCACCGCGAGCAGCGGCACCGGTGCCGGCCAGCGCAGCTGGTGGGCGAGGACGGCGTCGGCCAGCCACAGCGGCACCAATTCTTCGTTCGGCAGGACGCGGCCACTCGCGGCGATGATCTCCGCGGCGGCCAGCACCGGCATGGCGTGCTGCCGCTGCGTGTGCCGGCTTGCAAGTTCGACGATCTCGCTCGGCAGCGAGCCGAGCGGATGGCCGAGCGCGGTCGCAAGGGCAAAGATCCATCCCTCCACGTCGCTGGAGGAGGCGCGTTCGCCGAGCTTGCGCCAGGCGGCGAGAATACGCCCGCCCGGTCCGGGGTCGTCGGCGTCGCGGCGCAAGTACCAGTGGTCGCGCAGCGCCGCCTCGTCCTCCGTCCGCCCGCCCTGACGCGCGAGCGCGGCCGCGCAAGTGAGCGCGAGACGTTGGCGCCAAAGACTGCCGAGCGGGTGCTCGTCACGGGCGATCGGATGCAGCGCCGCCAGCGCCGCGCCGGCATAAAACACCGCTTCCGTGACGAAGTCGGGCGGTGCGCGACGACGCAACCAGGCCGGCGCGGGGGCGAAGGTCGGCGGCGGGTCGGGGACGATTCGGCGACGCGCGAGCATGCGAAAGGGTAAGCCTGCGCGGCGCTTTTTGCTATCCATTTTACATGAAACCGCCGGGCCTGTCAGTGGATAACAACGACCGATAATGTTGCATTATCGATCGTTTTGCTCTTTATAGAGGGCATGCCCGTTTTCAGCGCCCAGAACCCGGAACATCGCGCTCCGCAGAGCGCCGCACCGCCTGAGAGCCCGCGGGCGGAAGCCGATCTGTCGACCGCGGAGGTGTCGGCCGAGCCGCGCGGCGGCCTCCCCTCCCCGCTCCCGGCTGCGGAATCCGGCGTGCCGGCGCATCTCGAACGGCTCGCCGACCGGGCCCGCGACTATGTCGAGGCGGCGAGCTCGGCTTATGCCGCCGACTGGACGCACTTTTCCGGCTGGTGCCGGCGCCAGGGCCTCGAGGTCTTTCCGCCCGCCCCGCAGACGGTCGGGCTCTACATCACCGCCTGCGCCTCCGGCGCCGCGACCGCCGACCGCAAGCCGAATTCGGTGTCCACGATCGAGCGCCGCCTCTCGGCCCTGACCTGGACCTACGCGCAGCGCGGCACGCCGCTCGACCGCAAGGACCGTCACATCGCCACCGTCCTGGCCGGCATTCGCAACATCCACGCCGCCCCGCCCCGACAGAAGGAAGCCGTTTTGCCGGAGGACGTCATCGCCATGCTGGAGACGCTCAATCGGGGCACGCTCCGCGGCCTGCGGGACCGCGCCATGCTGCTGCTGGGCTTCGCCGGCGGCCTGCGGCGCTCGGAAATCGTCGGCCTCGACCTCCACCGCGACGACACCGAGGACGGCCGTGGCTGGGTCGAAATCCTCGACCAGGCCTGATTGTCACCCTGCGCGGCAAGACCGGCTGGCGCGAGATCGAGATCGGCCGCGGCTCGTCGGACTCGACCTGCCCGGTCGTCGCGCTACAGATCTGGCTGAAACTGGCCCGGATCGGCCACGGCCCGCTGTTTCGGCGGGTGCGCGGGCAAGGCAAGGACGTCGGGCCCGATCGCCTGACCGACCAGCAGGTCGCCCGACTGGTCAAACGCGCGGCGCTCGCCGCCGGGGTGCGCGCCGACCTGCCCGAAGGCGAACGAGAGACGAAGTTCGCTGGACATTCGCTGCGCGCCGGCCTCGCCTCCTCGGCCGAGGTCGACGAGCGCTATGTCCAGAAGCAGCTCGGCCACGCCTCCGCCGAGCTGACCCGGCGCTATCAGCGCCGCCGGGATCGGTTCCGCGTCAATCTGACCAAGGCGGCAGGCCTCTGAGGCCGCTCTCCGCTGATTAGAACCGATATGCCCAATCGCGCATTCCGATAAACATGGTGCGCCACGGCTGGTCGATAAGTTTGTTCCACGCGTAGCAACAGTGATCGAGGATGTCGTTGTAGGATTTGAACACGCGGTTCGAAAGCCAGTTGTCACGAAGGAACTGCCAGACGTTCAAAAGCCAGGATCAACTCGACGTGCAGACTCTACACAGTTCGAGAGAACGGTTAGTCGCCGATTCTTTTGGAGCGTGGATTGGCGGCTTGCCAAGGCTCAGTGTCTTCCAGTCGAAGATGATCTTCATCGGGCCTTCCCCTCTTTATTGCTGTCCAATCAGTCGGCGAGCCCGATCATCACGGACAGCATGTTGTTCAGCGCCAGCATATCGGCGCCTGACAGATGGCCTATCACCGGGCCGCATTTGGCCCGCGGATAGGCCAGAACCTTGTCGACCATGACCTGTGAGACGAGTTTGAGACCGTTCGAGGCCGTCGGCTCGATGGTGAGACGATATAGCGGGGCATCGGCGATCGTGCCGGTGAGCAAGACCACGAGCACGCTGTCCGCCGCATTGAGCACATCGGACTGGATGACGACCGCCGGACGGGGCTTCCCGTAGTCGCCCTGTGCCGAAACCGTGACGAGATCCCCTCTCCTCACGATTCAGGCCATTCAGTCGCGGCGGCAATGAAATCCAGCGCCTCAGATTCCTCGGGCCGGCCGCGCAGCAGCAATCCCTGCCGCCTCGCTTCGGCGGCAAATTCCGGCTTGTGGGGATCAGGCACCCAGATGCGCAGCTGCTTCATGCCGCGATGCTGCTGCTGTTGGCGGTAGCGCTGAAACTTGGTCAGGCCGTCATCGGTATGCTTGGGCCGCGCCATATGAGATCTCCATCAGTTGCGCGCTACTTTACTATAAAGGTTGCGCGCGACCAAACCGTTTGACGCTGGTGACCGCCGATATCGACGAGTTCAGCCGTGTCGACGGCCTGATCGTTGAGAACTGGCTCGACTGAGGCCAAGATATCTCAATCTCCTAGGAGCTTGTCTGGATAGTCGCTGTTCAAATCTGGTCGGGTCTGATTCAACATTGGGCGATGAGCAAGTATTTTCGGCCTTGGAACATCGATCAGACGCTGCTTCTGCCGCCGAATGTGCAGGACTTCGTGCCGAAAGGCCATGTCTCGCGGTTTATGGTTGATCTGGTGCGGGAGAGCCTCGATCTCAGGGAGATCATGGGCAGCTATGTGAGCGGGCTTGGGCAGCCGCCGTTTGATCCGCGGATGATGGTGGCGCTGCTGCTGCATAGCTATGCGAGTGGGCTGTATTCGTCGCGTCGGATTGCCAAGGCCTGCCGGGAGCGGAACGATTTTGTGATGATCGTGGCGCTGGATGCGCCGGATTTTCGGACGATCAGCGACTTTCGCAAGCGACATTTGAAGGCGCTCGGCGCGCTATTCGTGCAGGTTCTGAAGTTGTGCGAGACGGCCGGGCTGGTCAAGCTCGGTCATGTCGCGCTGGATGGTACGAAGATCAAGGCGAACGCGTCGAAACACAAGGCGATGAGTTATGAGCGCATGAAGAAGCGCGAGGCGGAATTGAAGGCCGAGGTCGCTCGCATGCTGGCGGCCGCCGAGGCGGCGGATGCCTCGGAGGATGAGACTTTCGGCAACAGCGACGAACTGCCGGACTGGACCGTCGACAAGCAGAAACGGCTGGCGAAGATCCAGCAAGCGATGGCGGCGCTGGAAGCGGACGCCAAACTGGCGGCGGAGGAAGAGCGCCGCATCGAGGCCGAAAAGGAACAGCAGCGCCAGGCCGAAGGCCGCAAGAAGCCGGGCAAACCGGCGGCGCTGCCATCGGAGGAACCCAATCCCAAGGCGCAACGCAACTTCACCGATCCGGAAAGCCGCATCATGAAGTCGAAGGATGGCTTCGTTCAGGCCTATAATGCCCAGGCGGCCGTCGATGCACATGCCCAGATCATTGTCGCGCAAGAACTGACCCAGCACGGCAGCGATCAGGGCCAGTTGGTGCCCCTGATCGAGGCCATCGAGAGCAATCTTGGCCGCAAGCCGCGGCAGGCCTCAGCGGATTCCGGCTACTGCAGCGAAGCCAATCTCGAAGCGCTCGACACACGCAGCATCGATGGCTATGTCGCGCCCGGACGCGCCAAACACCCGACAGTAGCGAACGGAAAAGTCGGCGGCCCGCTGACACAGGCCATGCGAAAGAAGATCGACGATGGCGGCTTCGAAACACCCTACCGATTGCGAAAGCAAGTGGTGGAGCCGGTGTTCGGGCAGATCAAACAGGCAAGAGGCTTCCGCCAGTTCCTGTTGCGGGGCATCGAGAAAGTGCGCGCCGAGTGGACAATGATCTGCACCGTCCATAACCTCCTCAAGCTGTTCAACCTCGCAAACGCAGCCTGAGCCTGCTACTCTACAACAAATGCCCGTCACGAAAACATATCTGGACGGGCTCCTAGCGTAGATATTTAATTTGCGATATTCAGATATCTCGGAAGGGATATCTGATGCCTCTGTTCATTCGTGATGATGATGTCGACGCCCTTGCGGCGAAGCTGCAGGTGGCCACAAAGTCTAGGACCAAGACCGAGGCTGTGCGGCTCGCGCTCGAGCATGAGCTGCAGCGCGTCCGTGAGAAACAGCCGGCAAGCGAGCGCGCGGCAGCGAGCATTGCCATATCCAGGACAATGGGGCCGGGTGGCGGCTCCTTCGACATGAAAACCTTCACCGACGACATGTGGGGCGACATCTGATGTATATCGATGCCTCCGCGATCGTGGCCATCCTGGGAGAAGAAAATGACGCCGGGGATCTGCTGGCGCGGCTTGATAGCTCCTCGTCCCAGTTACTCGTGTCGCCGCCGACCGTCTATGAGGCGGTGATCAGCCTCGCCCGGAAGAAGGCGGACGAGAATGGCATGAAGGGTAAGCCAGTGCCTGTGCACTTCATCGAAACCTCACAGTCGGCTGTCGCAAAGTTCTTGGAGGATTTCGGCATCAAGGAGATCATGGTTTCAGCCGATATCGGCCAAAAGGCTGTGGATGCCGCCAAATGCTACGGGAAGGTGGTCGGCCACAAGGCGGACCTGAATTTCGGCGACTGCTTCGCCTATGCCGGCGCCAAGGCCTATCACCTGCCCCTGCTCTACAAGGGCAATGATTTCGCCGAAACGGATCTGGCGTAGCGCCGCGGCTTCCGTGGAAGATGAATTCGGCCCTCATCGCGATTTTGGCCTTTGCAGGTTTTTCAGCAGCGCTTCCGACACGCGGAGGCTTGGCGCGGTGCCAACCGAACGTTCAGATCGAGGTCCGCCGGCATTCCCCGCGGTCCTCTGCGCATCGAGTTTCGCCCGCAGCAGCGCCATGACCGTCGGCCAGGTCGAGAATTTACCGTCCCTCGCCCTGTCGGTCAGGCTGCGGAGATACCCTCCGGCGCTGTTGATCTGATCCGCCCGCTGGTAGATCGCGGCCAGCGTGATCGCCGCATGCTGTTCACCCATGGCCTCACGTGCTTCGCGCCAGGCGCTGGGACTGATCCCCAGTAGCGGCCGAGCAATCTCCGCCGCCGCCAGGAAGTCACGCCAGTGGCGGATTTCGCCGCCTCGTACCAATTCCAGCAGATTCGGACAGGCATCGAGCACGATTCCCAAGGGCAGCTCACGTTTCGGCAAGCTCCGAACGTTGTCGGTTTCCTCGACGGTGCAGCTCGCTTCAACCTGTTTTGGAAGGCTATATTCAGATTCAAAATTAGGATCTGGATTTGAATTCTGTATGTGACGACCAGAATGGGACTCATTGGCGTCCGGATTCTGTGATTTCGTGAATGTTTCCAGCTCCGCGCGTATGTCCGCATAGAGCGCATGCAAATCCATGCAGACGTCATCTAGAAGCTGCCTGGGCGCCGATCGTGGTAGCCGACCGATAATCGTCTGGTAGTTTTGCTGAACCCTGCCCCAGTTGCCTGGCACCCCCTCCTCAATGCCGGCCTCAATCAGCTTGACGATGTCCCGGCGCAGCAGCGTGAGGCGTTCCTTTGCAACACGGAACGCCTTCTTCTCGGCCCCAACAGCCTCCGCTAGGTCCTTGAACTCCTCAGCCCGAGCCACGATCGGCGAGAGGTCGAAGCCATAGGCCTGCTCGATCTCCCCGCTCCGGCCCTTCCGGGCGAAGCGCTTGCCGTTCGGGCTGTCGCGCCGGACGACTAAACCGCAGTCGACCAGCACAGCGATGTGACGCCGCAGCGTCGTCGCCGGCATGCCGTTGGCCCGCGCCATGAGCTGCACGTTTGAGGGCCAAACCACGATCTCGGCATCCCCCGTGAGCGCCGTCTCCGGATGAAAGGTCAGGAGCGCGTTGAGAATCGTGAGCGATCGATCCGTCGCGCCTAGAAGTTCCCTCGCCTCCCGGATGTTCTGGAAGACCTGCCACTTGTGCACGATCGCTTCGGGCTTCGCAGTCCGTGCAGCCATCTGATTTGAGATTTGGCCGAGCGTCATCGGCCGCCGCCCGAAGGGCGTCGTTGTAATGTGCGTCTCCATTTTTCTTCACCTATCGCTAGGCAAAAGAAATCTGCTCGCCGAAACAGCGCTTATTCCCTCGCGGGACTCTTGACTGCGATTCGGGGAAGTGCGATTCTCAACACTGCTAGGTAGACGAGAAGGGCTTCCGGAATTCGTTTCGGGGGCCTTTTTCTTTTGCGGTTACGTCCTTTCCTTCGTTGCACACAGTGGCAGGGCGACTTTCTTGTCGCCTGCAAGGCCAAAACCTTGGCAGCTGCCAAGGTTTTGGCCCCGGCCTCATTCACCGGGCTTGCCCGATGAACCGTTCGACGAGCTCTGGCAACTCCTGACGAAGAAAGGTCGCAAACGCCGCTCCTTGCTCATTTTGCACCTGAATCCTCACGCCGGAGCGCCCGAAAGTGGCCTTGCCAATCACCGGACCGTTCGTCGCTTGGAGTGAGATCTCGTCGGTTGCCTTCCCATCATCCACCTTGCTTGAAGCCGCGGCGAGAGCGCTCTGAAAGCGTTCGTCGGACGACGAAACCTTGGCAGTTGCCAAGGTTTCTCTTATCCGATCCCCCGCTGCGGCATCGCTCTTGACCAACGACGCCAGCAAGGTCCATCGCGGTCGACCCGTCTTCGGAGCCCGGCCGATCGACCGGATCACGTCGTCCGGAACGACCTGAACGACCGTTCGAAACTTCGTCATTTCCGCATCATCAGCTTTGACCGCAGCCTTGATGTCCCGCGGCCTGAGCCCTTGCGCATCCATCTGAGCGGCAAATAACGCGCGCTCAATCCAGCTGAGGTCTTGGCGCTCCGAATTCTCAATGCCCTGGACCAATGCCAATTCGTGATCACTCAGGTCGGCCACCAGTGCGCGGATCGGCATCCCAAGCTCGCGGGCCGCCCGCAGACGCCGGCGTCCGTAAACGACCTGGTAGCGACCGGGATTCGACGGATGATTACGGACAAGGATTGGAACTTTCTGTCCTTGCTCGCTAAAGGACGTCTTGAAAGCTCTGAAATCCGCCTCGCCGTCGTCGGGCAAACGGTCGATAAACGGGGAGGGGTCAATTGTGTCCGGCGCCAGCTTTTGGTCGCCGCCCTTCGCAACAAGCGCCTGTAGGCGATCGCGCTCCTCGCGCATCTCCTGGAGCGTGCGCTGGGTCGCGCCGATGATACCCGCACCAACCCTGCCGAGCGGACGTGGTGGCTCGCCATGTCCGGATGCGGGCGGCGAATCTCGTTCTTCGGCCGCGTTCGCGGACAACGCGCCGAAGCTAGCGATGATCGACTTGCCTCCCGGCTTCTTAGTCATGACCGTCCCCAACTTTGCTTGATCAGATCGAGAATCCTATCGTTCACAGCGTCCATGGAATCTTTGGCGCGCCGGAACGTATCGCGCCCGATATTGCCAGACTCGAGTTCGTACAGCGTTCGCTTGGCGAGCCCTGCGCTCTCAACTGCAGTGCTTTCAACCGCGGTTGGCGCTAGGACATCATCGGCAAACAGATGCCGCAACAATGAGACGACCTGCGCCTGCGCCTGGTCGTTCGGATCGTGGCGGGTGATGAGGTAGTGCAGAAAGTCCTGCTGAAGCCGTCCGCCGGCGTCGCGAATAGTCCCGATGAGGCCTTCCATCATCAACAGGAACTGGCTCATCGACATGACGTCGAGCATGGCTGGATGAACGGTAACGATCATG
Source organism: Bradyrhizobium septentrionale (assembly GCF_011516645.4). NCBI lineage: Bacteria > Pseudomonadati > Pseudomonadota > Alphaproteobacteria > Hyphomicrobiales > Nitrobacteraceae > Bradyrhizobium > Bradyrhizobium septentrionale. The sequence continues at coordinate 106,847 of NZ_CP088287.1, forward strand.
CCAGTCGAGGCGTAGATGGCGCCGAGTGTGAGGAAGCCTAGGGATGGCGGCGTATCAAGCACGACGACGTCGTAGGCGTCTTCCACCTCCGCGATCGCCAGACGCAGCCGCTCGAAGAAGATTTCATCCTTTGGTGCTGACCTCGTTGCGAGCACACGCGGTGTTTCGTGCTCGTATTCCATGACTTCGATATTGCCCGGAACAAGATCAATGCCGGGGAAGTAGGTCTTGCGCACGATATCGGCCATCGGCCGGCGCTCCGGCCCATAGCGTAGCGTAGCGTAAATCGTCTCATTCTCGCCGACGTCAACCTCCGGCTGCGCACCGAACATTGCCGAAAGCGAAGCTTGCGGATCGAGATCAATCGCCAGAACGCGGTAGCCATTCAGCGCTAGGTAGTGGGCGAGGTGCGCAGCCGTCGTCGTCTTCGCACTGCCGCCTTTGAAGTTGACGACGCCGATAATCTGCAGGTGGTCGCCATCACGCCGATGGGGGAGAAAGCGGAGCGCTTCTAACGGTCTCTGCTCCGCAAGCAGACGCCTGAGTTCGTTGACCTGGTCGAGCGTGTAAACGCGATAATTGTTGTCGAGGCGTGTGGGCAGCGGCCCCTTGCCCTCCGACGACAGGGTGCGTAGCAACGCACGCAGCGTCGCTTCGGAGAGCGAGATCAGCTTCGAGACTTCATGCGTCATGAACCGCCGGAGGGTCTTTTGCGCCTCGGGCGGGTACATTTTCTCGCGAATCGACTGAAGCTGACCCGACAGCAACGCGGCGTGCCGTATGATCTTGTCTTCGGGTGCTTCAGGACTCGCAGCAATCGCACTTTGCCTTCGCATTCGAACTTGAACCCTCTTTTCGGGTTATAGCCCGCAAATCGCCATCAACCCGATTTGAGGATGGACATGATTTTGCGATTCCGTCCAGCCAATTAAAGTTAACGAGGCGTTAACCCTCGTGCCAGAGTTGCGCCTCTCAGCTGGGCTAGTCTCCTGAATCATCAAACGAATTCAATGCCATGCCGGCGCGCGGCCGTTTATAAACTCCAGCCGAGACACTCATACTTTTATTAGGGTTCAAAGCCCAAATTTCCGCGTTGCGAGACCGTTTTCGGGGCCATTTTGCCCCGACTCACCCCCGCAGGCGCGAATCGCACTCATAATTTTATTAGTCGCGCCGCCCTGACGATGATGGCCTTTAGGCCTCCGAACTCGAGAGATTCGGAGCAATACGCATGCGGGCAATCGCCGTCCCACCCAAAACATACAGTAACTCGGCCGTCCTGCTCGATTCGATGCATAGATTTCGCGCCCGCGCCTTCCGCGAGCGTATGAACTGGGAGGTCGAGGTTCGGGACGGCCGAGAAGCCGACCAGTTCGACAATTGCCGGCCGACCTACATCCTGACTTTATCCGATCGGAGCGAGGTCACGGGCTGCGCCCGATTGCTGCCGGCGACCGGACCGAACGTGCTGTCGGTGCCCCTTCCTGAACTCATAGCGTCGGGACTGTTCAAGCCCCACGCCGCTATGATCGAGAGCTCGCGCTTCTGCGTCGATACGTCGATCGAGGCGGGGAGGGGCAGGGCAGGGCAGGCGCTCCATGACGCCACCTGGACGATGTTCGCCGCGATCATCGAATGGTCGATGGCGAACGGCTATTCCGAGCTCGTCACCGTGACCGATGTCCGCATCGAACAGATCCTGCGCCGCGCGGGATGGCCCATGGCGCGGATCGGAGAACCCAAGCCGATCGGCAATACGGCGGCGACGGCGGCCCGCTGCCCACCGGCCAGGCGAGCTTCGAACGTGTGCGGCCGGAAGGTTACGCCTTTTCGATCTACCCGCTCCGGCATGCGGCTTGAGGGGAGTCCGTCGCGATGACGCAACTGCGTTCCCATCCGCGCCTGATCCGCAAGCTGCAGGAAGCCCTCGGCGACCAGCTCTGCGTCGCCCTCGATGATGCTTCGGTGGTGGAGATCATGCTCAACCCGGACGGCCGACTGTTCATCGAACGGCTCGGCCACGGCATGGCTGCCGCCGGGGAGATGACCGCGGCCGCCGCGGAGATCGTCATCGGCAGCGTGGCGCATGCGCTCAATTCCGAAGCCGACGACGAGCAGCCGATCATCTCCGGCGAATTGCCGATTGGCGGCCACAGGTTCGAGGGGTTGCTGCCCCCGATCGTCAAGGCGCCGACCTTCACGATCCGCCGGCGCGCCTCGCGGCTGATACCGCTCGACGACTATGTGAAGAGCCGGGTGATGACGGAGCGCCAGGCCGACATCATTCGTAACGCCGTCGCCTCGCGCCTCAACATCGTCATTTCTGGCGGCACCGGCTCCGGCAAGACGACGCTGGCGAACGCCGTCATCGCGGAGATCGCCAAAACCGCACCGGAGGATCGCATCCTGATCCTGGAGGACACCGCCGAGATCCAGTGTCCGGCCGACAACATCGTCGCGCTGCACACCAGCGACACCGTCGACATGGCCCGGCTCCTCAAGAGCACCATGCGGCTCCGGCCCGACCGCATCATCGTCGGCGAGGTTCGCGACGGCGCCGCGCTTACTCTGTTGAAGGCCTGGAACACGGGGCATCCCGGTGGCGTCGCCACGGTCCACGCCAACACCGCCGAGTCGGCCCTGCGCCGACTCGAGCAGCTCACTGCCGAAGCGAGCCAGCAGCCGATGCGTGAAGTGATCGGCGAAGCTGTCGACCTCATCGTCTCGATCGAGCGGACCACGAGCGGCCGCGTCCTGCGCGACATCCTCCACGTCGAGGGCTTCGTCAACGACCGCTACCAGACCGAATCCTATGTCCCAAAGGCGCAAGCCGATGTCGTCTGAACGCCTTGCCGCCCACATCCTATTGGGGCTCGCGCTCGGCCTCCTGATCGCTCATCCGGCGCTTGCCTCCTCGGGCGGCAGCCTGCCGTGGGAAAGTCCGCTCGAGCAGATCCAGAAATCCATCACCGGCCCGGTCGCCGGCTTCATCGCGCTCGCGGCCGTGGCGGTCGCCGGCGGCATGCTGATCTTCGGCGGCGAGCTCAACGATTTCGCGCGGCGGCTGATTTACATTGTGCTTGTCGCCGGCATCCTGCTCGGTGCTACGCAGATCGTCGCCCTGTTCGGCTCGACCGGCGCCTCGATCGGCACGGTTGCGACCGCCACAACGGCCGCCCCCGTCTCGCCCGGCAGCCGGGCAGGGGAGGCGGCACATGGCTGAAGCCGGCTCCGCTCTCGCCCGCTCGCGCATTCACCGCGCCCTTTCGCGCCCCAACCTGCTGATGGGCGCCGACCGCGAACTCGTGCTGCTGACGGGGTTTGCGGCCGTCATCCTGATTTTCGTGGTGCTCACCTGGTACGCGGCGCTGTTCGGCATCGCGATCTGGACCTTCACCGTCGGTCTGCTGCGGATGATGGCGAAGGCCGATCCGGCGATGCGGCGCGTCTACATGCGTCATGTCGGCTACCGCCAGCTCTATCGCCCGACCTCATCGCCCTGGCGGCGCTTCTGAGGATCGAGCATGGTTGCGCTGCATTCCTTCCGCCATTCCGGTCCGTCCTTCGCCGATCTCGTGCCTTACGCGGGACTGGTCGACGACGGCATCGTCCTGCTTAAGGACGGATCGTTGATGGCCGGCTGGTATTTCGCCGGGCCGGACTCGGAGAGCTCGACCGACGCCGAGCGCAACGACGTCTCCCGCCAGATCAACGCCATCCTGGCCCGCCTCGGCTCGGGCTGGATGATCCAGGTCGAGGCGCTGCGCATTCCGACCACGGACTATCCCGCCCGCAAGGACGGCCATTTTCCCGACGCGGTCACGCGCGAGATCGACGAGGAGCGGCGCGCGCATTTCGAACGGGAGAGCGGACATTACGAAAGCCGCCACGCCCTGATCCTGAGCTGGCGGCCGCCGGAGCGGCGTAAGTCGGGGCTCGCCAAATACGTCTATTCCGACAAGGACAGCCGCTCGGCGAGTTTTGCCGACACGGCGCTCGGCAATTTCAGGGCCTCGGTCCGCGAGATCGAGCAATATCTGTCGAACCTGCTCTCGATCCAGCGCATGCGGACCCGCACAGTCGAGGAGCGCGGTGGGTCCCGCAGCGCACGCTATGACGAACTCTTTCAGTTCGTGCGCTTCTGCATCACCGGCGAAAACCATCCGGTTCGGCTGCCCGAGGTCCCGATGTACCTCGACTGGCTCGTCACCGCCGAATATCAGCACGGGCTGACGCCGACGGTCGACGGCCGCTATGTCGGCGTGGTGGCGATCGACGGCCTGCCGGCCGAGAGCTGGCCCGGCATCCTGAACATCCTCGACCTGATGCCGCTGACCTACCGCTGGTCATCGCGCTTCATGTTCCTCGACGAGATCGAAGCGCGCGAACGGCTCGAGCGCACCCGGAAGAAATGGCAGCAGAAGGTCCGGCCCTTCTTCGACCAGCTGTTCCAGACCCAGTCGCGTTCGGTCGACCAGGACGCCATGGCCATGGTCGCCGAGACGCAGGACGCAATCGCGGAAGCCGCCTCGCAGCTCGTCGCTTACGGCTACTACACGCCCGTCATCGTGCTGCAGGATCACGATGCCGAACGGCTACGCGAGAAGTGCGAGGGCATTCGCCGGGTCGTCCAGGCCGAGGGTTTTGGCGCCCGCATCGAGACGCTGAACGCCACGGAGGCCTTTCTCGGCTCGTTGCCCGGCAACTGGTATGCGAACGTCCGCGAGCCACTGATCCACACCCGCAACCTCGCCGACCTCCTGCCGCTCAATTCTGTCTGGTCGGGAAGCCCGGTCGCGCCATGCCCGTTCTATCCGGAAAGTTCACCGCCGCTGATGCAGGTCGCATCCGGCTCGACGCCGTTCCGGCTGAACCTTCACACCGACGACGTCGGTCACAGCCTGATCTTCGGTCCGACCGGCTCGGGCAAATCGACCCTGCTGGCGCTGATCGCCGCGCAATTCCGCCGCTACAGGGACGCGCAGATCTTCGCCTTCGACAAGGGCCGGTCGTTGATGCCGCTGACGCTCGCGGCCGGCGGCGATCACTATGAGATCGGCGGCGGGGCCGGGGAGGGGATACAGTTCGCCTTCTGCCCGCTCGCCGAACTTGCGACCGACGCCGACCGCGCCTGGGCGTCGGAATGGATCGAGACACTCGTGGTGCTGCAGGGCGTCAGCGTCACGCCGGATCATCGCAATGCCATCTCGCGCCAGGTCGCCCTCATGGCGGCGGCACCGGGACGGTCGCTCGCCGATTTCGTGTCGGGCGTGCAGATGCGCGAGATCAAGGACGCGTTGCACCACTACACGGTCGACGGCCCGATGGGGCACCTGCTCGACGCCGAGCGCGATGGGCTGACCCTCGGCGGCTTCCAGACTTTCGAGATCGAGGAGCTGATGAACATGGGCGAGCGCAGCCTCGTGCCCGTGCTCACCTATCTGTTCCGGAGGATCGAGAAGCGCCTGATCGGCGCACCCAGCCTTATTCTGCTCGACGAGGCCTGGCTGATGCTGGGTCATCCCGTCTTCCGCGACAAGATCCGCGAATGGCTGAAGGTGCTGCGCAAGGCCAATTGCGCCGTCGTGCTCGCCACCCAGTCGATCTCGGACGCCGAGCGTTCCGGCATTATCGACGTGCTGAAGGAATCCTGCCCGACGAAGATCTGCCTGCCGAACGGAGCGGCGCGCGAACCAGGAACGCGCGAGTTCTATGAACGCCTCGGCTTCAACGAGCGCCAGGTCGAGATCGTCTCGAACGCGATCCCGAAGCGCGAATATTACGTCACCTCTCCCGCCGGCCGGCGTCTGTTCGAGATGGCGCTGGGTCCGGTCGCGCTCGCCTTCGTCGGCGCGTCCGGACGGGACGATCTCAAACGCATCACGGAACTCAAGACAGCGCACGGCCGCACCTGGCCGGCAAACTGGCTCCAGACCAGGGGGATCGCTCATGCCGATACGCTACTCGCCCATGACTAGATTGGAATTTTTGCGCGGCGCGGCGGTCGCGGCCATGGCGCTGCCGTTCATGGCGAGATCCGCCGTCGCCGGCGGCGGCGCCCTCAGTGGCGGCGCGACCGAGTGGACGCAGATGCTCAACAACAGCGAACTCGTCTCGCTGGTCGGCAAATCGGCCGAGCAGGTGAACAATCAGATCAGGCAGATCACGCAGCTCGCCGAGCAGATTCAGAACCAGTTGAAGATCTATAGCAACATGCTGCAGAACACCGCGCAGTTGCCGAACCACGTCTGGGGACAGGTCCAGAACGATCTTAACCAGCTCAGGAACGTCGTCAGCCAGGGGCAGGGCATCGCCTTCTCGATGGGCAATATCGACGATGTGTTGAAGCAACGCTTCCAGAGCTACGCCGACTTCAAGACCAGTCTGCCGAACAACGCCAGCTTCTCGCAGACCTATCAGAACTGGTCCTCGACCAACCGCGACACGATCGGCGGCACGCTGCGCGCCGCCAGCCTCACCGCCGATCAATTCTCGAGCGAGGAGGCGACCATGTCGCAGCTCCGCACGATGTCGGAAGGCGCCGACGGTCAGATGAAGGCGCTGCAGGTCGGCCACCAGATCGCGACACAGCAGGTCGCCCAGATGCAGAAGCTGCGCGGGCTAGTCTCGCAACAGATGACGATGATGGCGACCTGGTATCAGTCGGAGCAGGCCGAGAAGGATCTCTCCCAGGCGCGCCGGCAGGAGTTCTTCAAATCGACGGCGCCGTCGATGTCGGGCGGGCAGGAGATGCGTCCGAGATGGTGACGGCCTCCTTTCTCACCCGTCCTTCGACGGTGCTTGCCATTGTTGTCACAGCGGCCGTCTTTCTTCACACCGTCGGTCCGGCAATCGCCGCCGCGGATGGGGGCGTGCTGACGACGGTCGAGAACCAGGTGGTCACGGCCGCGAAGGGGTGGGAATCGACCGTCACAAACGCCGCAAAATCGCTGTTCTGGATCCTCGCCGGCATCGAGGTCGGCATCGCCGCGGTCTGGCTCGCCATCCAGGCCGCGACGATCGAAGCCTGGTTCGCCGAGCTCGTGCGCCGGATCATGTTCATCGGCTTCTTCGCCTTCGTCCTGGCGGAGGGGCCGAGTTTCGCCAAAGCCGTGGTCGACAGCCTGTTCCAGATCGGCGGCGGCAGCGGCTCGGCTTCACCGGCGAACGTCTTCAATGCCGGCCTGACGGTCGCCTCCGCCATGTCGCAGAAGATTTCCTTCGGCGTGTTTCAGGACAACGCACTGGCGCTCTCGGCCTCGCTCGCCATGATCGTCAGCGTCATCGCCTTTTCGCTCGTCGCGGCGATCTTCCTTGCCGTGCTCGTCGAGATGTATGTCGGCCTTCTCGCCGGCATGATCATGCTCGGCCTCGGCGGATCGTCCTTCACCAAGGACTTTGCGATCCGCTACCTCGTCTACGCCTTCTCGGTCGGCATGAAGCTCATGTCGCTCGTCATGATCGCCAAGATCGGTTCCGACGTACTGATCGGCCTCGCCCAGGATACGTCGGTCGGCGACCAGTACCAGACCGCGCTCGCCATCGCCGGCATCGCGGTCGTCGTCTTCATCCTCGCGATGTACGTGCCGTCCATCGTCCAGGGCGTGGTTCAAGGCGCCTCGGTCAGCAGCGGCATGGAAGTGATCCGGCACGGCGCGCAGGCTGCGAGTTTCGCGGCCGGAGGCGCTGCCCTCGCGATGGGCGGGGCCAACGCCGGCGCAGCGGCCTTCTCGGCGGCGCGCGCGAGCGGCTCATCGGTCGGCGGCGCCGCCCTTGCCGGGCTGCGTGGCGCGGCCTCGGCCGGAGGCGCGCTCGCCTCGGCCGCCCACGACAAGGCGATCGGTGCGCCCGGCGCCTATGCCGGATCTCTGCTCGGGCTCGCCAACGCCAAGCTTGAGAAGAGCGGCGGCGGATCGCCGCCCCCTCCGCCCCAAAAACACGAGAAATGACGGAAGAAACGCGTTTTGGCCTCCCCCAACAGTCCCGAAAATCCCTATATCGCCGCACGGCAGGAATGGACCGAGCGCTACGGCTCCTATGTGAAGGCCGCCAGCGCCTGGCGCATTGTCGGCATCGCGAGCCTCGGCCTCGCGCTCATGAGTACGGCCTATGCGCTCTACCAGAGCACGAAGGTCAAGCTCGTTCCCTACATCGTCGAGGTCGACAAGCTCGGTTCGTCCGTAAGTGCGGGCTTTCCGGCCCAGATCGAATACGCCGACCCGCGCGTGGTGCGCGCCACGCTCGCCGGCTTCATCACCAACTTCCGATCGGTGACGCCGGACACGGTGGTGCAGAAGCAATATATCGACCGCGTCTACGCCATGCTGCGCACGACGGACCCCGCGACCGAAAAGGTCAACGCCTGGTTCCGCTCGAGCTCTCCCTTCGACAAGGCCAAGACCGCGACGGTCGCGATCGAGGTCAACAATGTCGTGCCACTGTCGCCGCAGTCCTTCCAGATCGACTGGACCGAGTATGAGCGCGACCGCAAGGGCAAGGAAGTGGCGACCCGGCGCTTCCGGGGCGTGGCCAGCGTCGTGCTGATCCCGCCGCAGGATGAGGCGGTGATCCGGCTCAACCCGATCGGTCTCTACCTCAAGGATTTTGACTGGACCGCTCAGATCTGAAAGGCGCGCCCTTACCTATGACTGCAACAAGACCAACATTCCGGGCGGCCCTTCTGATCGCGACCGCCCTCGTTTCCATCACCGGCCTCCACAGCGCCGATGCCCAGAGCCTCAACCGGAAGGAAGCGAAGGGGATGGATATCTCCGGCCAATGGCGCGGCCGAACCGGGCTCGTGACGCGCGGCGCCGATGGCAAGGTGATCTTCCTCTTTGGCGAAGTGCAGCCATCTGTTGTCTGCTCACCGCTGCAGGTCTGCGACCTCGAGCTGGAGGGCGGGGAGGTCGTGCGCGACGTGCTCGTCGGCGACACCGTGCGCTGGAAGGTCGAGCCCGCGACCTCCGGCGCGACGGGCGGCCAGGCGATCCACCTCATCGTCAAGCCGACCGAGCCAGGCCTCGTCACCTCCATGGTGGTGACGACGTCGCGACGGACCTATCACATCCAGCTCAAGTCCCACGCCACGCAGTACATGGCGCGGGTCGGCTTCGACTATCCCGAGGACGTGTCCTCGCGCCTGGCGGATGTGAACGCCCGGATCGAGACGGGCGGCGCCGGCGTGCCGGCAGAGCAATTGAACTTCAGCTATTCGGTCTCGGGCAGCGCGGGCTGGCGGCCGACTCAAGTCTATAGCGACGGCACCAAGACGTACATCCAGTTCCCGGAGTCGGTCGCCTCGCGCGACGCGCCGGTCCTGTTCGTAGTCTCGGGCGGGCAGAACCGCATCGTCAATTATCGGATGAAGAGCAACATGATGATCGTCGACTATGCGGTCGACAGGGCCATCCTTGTCTCCGGCGTCGGCTGGAGCCAGGAAAAAATCACGATCCAGAGGCGAGGGTGACGGCATGATCCGCCCTTTCTTCTCCACCTTTCGCCCGGCACGCGCGGCCGCCTTCTTCCTCACGGCCGCCCTTCTTTCCGGATGCGCGACTTTCGGAACCGGCGGACTCGTTGCCAGCACCGCCCCAGCCGAACTCTTGGCCCCCGCTGCTTCGGCCGTCGCCGGTGATCTCGTTCCACGCCTTGCCGAACAAATCGGCCAGGGAAAGGCGACGATTGTCCTAAAGCCCGACGGCTCCGCCTTCGGTTCGGCCCTTGAGACTTCGCTGCGGGGCTGGGGTTACGCGGTCACGACCGATCAGGACACCAAGGATCCTAAAGCCATCCGGCTCGCCTATGTGCTCGCCTCCATGGACGGACAGATGCTCGCCCGCCTCTCGACCGGATCGATCGAGATCGGTCGCGTCTATTCCACGACCGCGACCAGCGCGCTGCCGGCAAGCCCGGTCTCGGTGATGAAGCGCAGCTGAGGGGAGGGGAGGCATGACCCAATCTCTGCAGCTCGGCGGCGGCTCCGGCGGGACGGGCGCGCCGAAGGACATTCGCCGTCTCAACCGCCTGCCGATCATCGCCGCGGCCGTGCTCGGCATCGTGTTCCTCGCGGTGATCTTCTACGGACTGACCTCGCGGGGACTTGTATTCCGCTCAACGTCCGACACGGGTTCGATCGGCGGCGCGCCCGCCACGACCTTCGCCGATCAGATGAAGCGCGGCGTTGCCGACGGCCTCATCGGCGACGGCCAACAGCCTCCGCCCGCGGCGCCGACGCCCGAGCCGAAACCTGCCCCGCAAAATCCCTTCGTCCCGCAACAGCCTGCCGTCGCCGAGCCGAGGGGCGGCGCACTCGAATCCGAAGAAGCCTGGCGGGCGCGTCTGGCCCGCGAAGGACAGGAACAGCTCCTCCGGGAGCGGCAGCGCCAGAGAATGGCGCGTCTGCAGGCGAGCAACATCGCGCTGGATTCGCCGCTCGCCATCGACACGCAGAAGATTAAGGCTGCGTCGGCGGCCACGTCGCCGGCGAAACCGGGTGCGATGACACCGGCCTCATCCTCGCCGACCGACCTCTACAGCCTGGCGCTTCTGACCGGGCTCAACGGCCAGAACCTCGATCCCAACGGGCAAGCGAAGAAGGAGACTTTTTTCAACTCCGACCTCGCCAAGCTCGGCTATCTGCCGAACCAGGTCGTTCCCCCGCGCTCCTACTATGAGCTGAAGCGCGGCTCCGTCATCCCGGCGACGCTGATCACCGGCATCAATTCCGATCTGCCGGGCCGCATCACCGCTCAGGTCAGCCAGAACGTCTTCGACAGCGCCACTGGCTACCGCCTGCTCATCCCGCAAGGCACGAAACTGATGGGCCGCTACGACAGCAAGATCTCCTTCGGCCAGAGCCGCGTCCTCGTCATCTGGACCGACATCATCTTCCCGAACGGTTCGACGCTCCAGATCGGCGGCATGGCCGGAACGGACGCGGAAGGCTATGGCGGCTTCACCGACCAGGTCGACAACCACTACTTCAAGACCTTCGGCTCCGCGATCCTGCTCGCGATCATCGGCACGGGCATGGATATGGCGGCCCCGCAAAGCTCGACGCTCGCGACGCAGCAGACCGCGTCGGACGCCGCAAGGCGGAATTTTGCGGAAACCTTCGGCCGCGTCGCCGAGCGCACCATCAACAAGAACCTCGACGTGCAGCCGACGCTGGAGATTCGCCCCGGTTATCAGTTCAACGTCCTTGTCGATCAGGACATCGTGTTCCCGGGCGCTTATCGGGGCTGATCACACGCAATGCGACTGAAGCCGCCATCGATCGCGATGCTCGATCCACCAGTTTCTGCAATCCGGCCTCTAAATTTTCGCATTTGTTGCGCCAATTATAAATAACAAGCTACGTCAAACTGCATGAGACGCGAGGAGAGTGGAACGACACCTATGCACCAACGTCATAACCACGAAAACAGGAGCTTCGCCGAGTTGGCGAGTCAACTTAATCTATCTGTCCACGATGTGTCATGAGGATCTCGCGGTGAACCGAACCGCGTAGCGCTTCACGTTGAACCCTCGCGACAATGTGCACAAGAAGCGGCGCAGCGAAAATCGTTGTGTGGCGTGGAAGATCGCCAGCTTTTACCGTTCACAGTCGGCACCACCACCAGACATCAATCTCACCATCACTGCGTCCTGCGCCGAATCGAGCCGGGTGCTCGCCGCCAGAAAGAAGTCTTCAGAGAAATAATGGATACGAGGAGAATGGACCTAAAAACCTGGTTTCAGCGACTGACGGACGTCACTTCTGCCGCGAGAACGCAGGAAGTTCTGAGGGACGCGCTGCCGGATCTCGTGGAGGAATTGGGCTTTGACTGCTACGCCTATCTCTACATCCAGCCATCCAGAACTTATGCCTACTCGAACTATTCGCCGGAGTGGCTGAAGCACTATTTCGACAGCGACTACACGACGATTGATCCGGTCGTAAAAACCGCCAGCACGACTTTGCGCCCATTCACCTGGTGCTCCGGAGGCTCCCGCCATTCGGAAACGAAGGAGGTTCGGCGTTTCTATTCCGAGGCCGGCGACTTCGGGATCAGATCGGGTATCAGCATCCCGATACGGACGGCCTGCCGGCACATGTCGATGCTGACGCTCGCATCGAGCAAACCGTCCTTGACCCTCGATAAGGATATCGATCAGATCGCCGCCGTCACGGCGGTCGCGTTCCTGCATGCCAAGCTTGAAGAGCACAATGCGAAGCCGACCGCGCAGCCAACTTTCGAGCTGACGGCCAAGCAGACCCTCTGCCTCAAATGGTCGGCTGAGGGAAAGCCGATGAAGTCGATCGCCACCCTCGAAAATATGTCGTTCGCGACCGTGAATTTTCATCTCAACAACGCCCGCAAGGTGCTCGATGCGGGAAGTCTCGCCCAAGCCACGGCACTCGCGACGAAGCTCGGCCTGATCTGACCGCATCCTGCGCCCCTGGATCTATAGGATGAAACGGCCCCCAGCGCTGTGAACGCAGTGGGACCATTTCGAGTGGGCGCCCGACTGAGGCTGGGGCCGAGAATCAGGTGCCTACAACACAAGATCAAACACGCAGATTTTCTGCGCTGCTCTTACCACGCCTTTGATCCACCTTGACCTCGTAAGAGACTTTCTGCCCCTCACGCAAGTCTGAGAGGCCAGCCCGCTCAACCGCGCTTATGTGCACAAAAACATCTTGACCGCCGTCATCCGGCTGAATGAAGCCAAACCCCTTGGTCGCGTTGAACCACTTCACAACACCTGTCGCCACCGTCCGTCTCCTACTTAAGCAATCGCGTTGACAGTAAATCAGCTTGGACCATTCCCGCAAGCCGACCGGTGTTGATCGCTCAGCTTGTCACCCGTCTGGTGCCATGCATCGAATGGGATGCCCCCGGGCGGTTCATCGTTCTCGGCGACATGGAATTGGACAACGTCTGATCGATCGCGGGCCATCGCGCCTACTGCCACTGCAAGCGTCACATTGCACTACTGAACGCTGACCGCTGGCCGGACGGGCTGTCCGACATCGAGCCGCGGTTTGCCGGTCAGGTCTGCGCCTGCTGCTTTCGAGCGTCCGAGTCGACAGCCGGCGGAACTCGCCGGTGGTACAGACCGGATAGATACCCGACAGTTTAGACCGGCATGATTGCCGACAGGTTTCTAGAAGCATCGGCGGGAGGGCCCGACGATGCCGTTCAGAGAGACCAGTCGGATGGAAGAGCGTATCCGGATGCTTATGGAGTACGAGAGCGGGAACTGGAGCGTGTCGGAGTTGTGCCGCCGTCACGGTATCTGCCGCGACACGTTTTACGCATGGCGCCAGCGGAAGCAGAGCGGCGATCCGGAGTGGTTCAGGGACCGTTCGCACGCGCCGCAGCAATGCCGACAAACGACCGATGCGGCGATTGCAGAGAAGGTGATCGCGGCTCGGCAGCGCTTTCCCTATCTGGGACCGCGCAAGCTGCTCGCCCTGCTTGACCGCCAGGCGCCGGAGATCGATTGGCCGGCGGCGTCGACGATTGGGAGCATTCTCAAGCGCGCGGGGCTGATCTCGCCGGTGAAGCGCCGCCGCCGTCCGCTCGACCAGCGGCGTCCCTGCACGCCGGTGCAGGAGCCGAACGACGAGTGGAGCGTGGACTTCAAGGGTTGGTTCCGCACCCGCGACCAGTGCCGGATTGATCCGTTGACGGTGGCTGACAGCCACAGTCGCTTCCTGATCGAACTGCAGATCGTCGCACCGACGACCGAGGGCGTCCGCCCCCGCTTCGAGAGGGCTTTCCGCGAGCATGGCCTGCCGCGGGCAATCCGCTGCGACAATGGTTCGCCGTTCGGCTCGCGCGGCGCCGGCGGTCTCACCACATTGTCGGTCTGGTGGCTGAAGCTCGGCATTACGCCGCACTTCATCCGTCCGGCCTCGCCGCAGGAGAACGGTCGCCATGAGCGCATGCATCGCACCTTGAAGGCGCAAACATCGAGCCCACCGGCAGATAATGCGTCCGAGCAACAGGCCCGCTTTGACGCCTTCCGAGAGCATTACAATAAGGAACGTCCTCACGAAGCGCTGGGCCAACGGCCGCCGGAGGACGCCTATCGAGCATCTCAACGCACCATGCCGGATCGCGAGCAAGACCCCTGGTATGACGCCGATCACCAGGCCCGCCGTGTTCGCGGCAATGGGGAGATTAAATGGAAAGGCAAGTTCGTCTTTATCGGTCAGGCGCTGGTGAACGAACTTGTCGGCATCGCCGAACTCGATACCGGTGACCACGTCGTCCGCTTCTGCGACCTCGACGTCGGTCTCATCGACCGCCGCGGCCTGTTCACCCGGTTCGCTCCGCCTCGTGAGGGGCTGCGCGAACCGGGCGAACAGACCGCTTAACCCAAACTGTCGGGGATCATGCCGGTCCAAAATGTCGGGAATCATGCCGGTTGAACACGGTAAGTGAGGGTCTACTTGACCCAAATCAATCTGCTTCAGAACTCCTATGGCCTTCTGCTTGGGGGGCGAACGACACGAGACCCAGGAGTTTGCGATGAGGATCAGAACGATAGCCTTTGCAGCAACCGCAGTTCTCTTAACAGCATCAACACTTGCCTACGCAGCGGAGACCTCTTCCACGGTAGGAATGGGGCATCCTAGCGCCGCCGACCTCAACGCCTTGACGGATGCGCGCGTCGGCATGATCAAGGCCGCCTTGCAGCTTACGCCCGATCAGGAAAAATACTGGCCGCCCGTGGAAGGGGCCATCCGTGCGAGAGCGAAGAACCGACAAGTCCGCTTCGAGCGGGTGGCCGAACTGCGCGATAGCAGCCCAATGGAAGCGATTGGTGAACGCAATCCGGTCGAACTTATGCAACGTCGAGCAGAAATACTGAGTCAACGCGCGGTTGACCTCAAGAAGCTCGCCGACACGTGGGAACCGCTTTATAAGACGCTAACACCGGACCAGAAGAAGAGGATGGCATTCGCGACATACGCGGCGATGCGCGGGATGCGAGATGCGATTGAACATCAGATCGAAACCGAAGATGACGACGACTAGACTACCTGGCGTGACGCGTCGCGGAGCAACAAGTTTTGGTCCGCGACGATCGTCGATACACGCAATCCGGAATCAACGCATTTGATGGCGCGCCGGTGCCCTGACAATTTCGGCGATGCCCGACGTCTCAAAGGCCAGATTGATGTAGTCGGCCACCTCGTGACGGCTTTAGGCCGGCCAGATTGGCGATCTGGGAGATGATCTTTCAGACATATTCTCTCCAACAAAAGGCCGGCAGAGATGCCGGCCTAATTGATTGGAGAAAAGTATTAGGACAAGGTCAGTATCTCGCCGCGACCGGAGCGCCGTAGCCGCCAAAGCGATAATTCAAGCGCACGGTGACCATATCCACGTCCTGGCTGATCCGGTCGTTGAGTACGGCAGCGAGGCGGGGATCGGCCACCGAGAAGGAGTTATTTGCGTGCCCCATCCACAGATGGTCGTACTCCGCACCGATCGACCAGTTGGGGGCGAAGCCATACTCAAAGCCGACACCCAAGGTGCCGCCCCAGCGCGTGCTATCCGCCGAGACCAAACCGATCCCGGTGGTGTTGTCGAATATGGTCAGGCGATTGCTGGTCACAGCAGCGCCGCCCTTCACGTAGAGCAGCGCCGAATTCCAGGCCCAACCGAGCTGGCCGGTGAAGAGACCGATTGCATCAGTCTTCGCGGTGGTCGAGAGCGTCGGATCGAAAAGGCTCACGCGCGTGTTCTTGATGTCGGCCCAATCGCCTTGAGCTTCCAATCCAAATACGAACTGATTGGTTTGCCAGCGATATCCAATTTGTCCACCGGCCACGCCGCCGGAACGATCACCGCAGCCGCTCGCGACGGTCCCCACAGCAGTGACGAAATCTACGCAGTTGTGGCTTTGGCCCCAGCCGCCGTTGGCGCCGATGTAGAAGCCGGTCCAATCGTAAATCGGAGCCACCATCGGCGGAGGCGCCTTGGTGTAGGGACGGGCCGCTAAATCCGCCGCGCTTGCCGGTACCGACAGGCTCAGCGCCATCGCGCCAACCAAAATCTTCTTCATATGTGTTTCTCCCAGTCCGCTTCAGTTGTCCCCGAAGCGTTGAGGCCAGGCAGGAGCGCCTACTTCACTATTCCAGTTCTAATTGTAGGGGAGATGCTGCCGGTAGGCTGTACCGGCGAAGCCACACTCGCCGGCCAAGTCCGAGGACAAGCTATTAATCCGACTTAAGAATTGCCATTGCCGAATCTTGATACCCCCTATCAGGCTTGCCGCCGCAGGTCGGCATCTTCGGTCTTATGCTGGGCAGCCTCGGCTATGCGCTGCTCGGGTCCCTCGCGTCACCTTGCCGTCGGACGGACTTCCGCGATCTCGCTGATGATGGCGGGCACGGTAGGCTGCTTTGAATTGCGCCAGATCAAGTGCGCTCATGCGCCCGTTGCCTAAAGTTCCCGAGTTCACCGCCACGTCCATTTTGTACGGAGTTCTGCGATGTTGATCAGGACTACCACAGTGAGCCGCCCTGCGGTTGATGGGCAATTGGCGGCCCTTGCCGGCCAGCAGATCATCTGTAGCGAATTTACCTATCGCAGAGGGATGGAAGTATTTGGGGAGTGAGAGGAGGCCGAGTACGTCTACCAGATCGTCTCTGGTACAATCCGGACCTACAAGATGCTCTGCGATGGCCGCCGGCAAATCAACTCGTTCCATCTCGCGGATGATATGTTCGGGCTTGAGAATGGGATAATTCACCGCTTCACCGCCGAAGCAGTGACTCAGGCCAAGGTTCGCATCACGAGCCGAAGCAGCCTGCTCGATACGATTGCGCAGCGGGAGCCGGGCCAGGCAAGCCTTCTCAACCTCGTCACGCGCAATCTTCAGCACGCCGAGAACCACATGCTTCTGCTAGGACGAAAGACGGCGCTCGAGAAGTTAGCCGCATTCCTTCTGGAAATGGACGAGCGGCTTGCTCATCCGAACGTCATGAGCTTGCCGATGAATCGCCGCGACATCGCCGACTATCTTGGATTGACCCTCGAAACCGTGTCGCGCGCGTTTTCGATCTTGCGTGATGATAAGATGCTAAGGTTCGATGGACAAACCCAGCGTCAACTCGTTTTGCTGGATCGGGAAGCGCTTGTGCAGCTCGACGCCTGATCGTGCGAGCACGGCAACGTTCAAGTGCTGCGAGCTGACTTTGTACGGTCACGCCAATTCGTCCGTCGATGTCCTGCTGAAGCGTATGTTTTTGGCGCGCTCTTTCCGGCGCAGACTCGTCGGCTGCAACGAGCTCGACCGGGTTCGGACCTGCCTCGCCTACTGGATGTCGACGAGAAGCTTTTATCGAGGCGCAATATACTGTCGGTTCCCGATCAAAGTCTGGCCATAAATACGAATGCAAGGACCGCCAAAGTTTAACCCAGGTAGCTCTGCCTACGTTGCCTGCCGCGGAGTGAGTTGAGCACCCGCGCAGCCGTGTTTGCGCCAGCCAATCTCACTCATGCTGCAGCCCCAGGCCTTGTGCTCGAACACCGGCCAGTAGCGCTCGGCGAACTTCCTGTCGAACCCGCTATTGTGCGCTATGACGATGACTGCATCGTCTACGAAGGTCGCGGTGGCCGCATCGTCGAATCTGTGACCGGCCACCATCTCGGCGGTGATGCCCGTGAGTGCCGTAACGTCCGCCGAAAATAGAACCACTCGGCTCGTGGAAGGCGGAGAAGGTGTCGCGGACGCCGACGATCCGCCCGTCCGGCGTATAGTCGAACTTGAGCATCCCGAACTCGATCATCTCGTCTCTGGCGTGATCGAGGCCGGTCGTCTCGGTGTCCACTAGGACGCTGGTCTTGCAACCTGCCCGATGGTCGGCTGGGACGCGGCCCGCGGTATCAGGCGCCGCAACACTCGGTAGTCGGCCGACTGGCTCAAAGCCTCGGCCATCGCGGCCAGATCCGATGCGTCCTGAAGCATATCTTTCAGGGAATGCGATCCGATAGGCTCGGTAAGGTCGTACAATACCGTGTGCGCAGTGCACGGGGTGGCGCAAAGCCGCGCAATTCGTCGCGCCCTCGCCGGCATGTTCACGATTTTCGGCGACCATCCGCCGTCCAGAGCGGAACGGCCCTCCGTCAGGCGACTTGATCTCCCGAAGAGGCATAAATTCGGAGAGGAACCATGAAGACGATATTGGCAATAGCCTGCCTGACCGCACTCGCCTTCGCGTCGCCGGCGGAAGCCAAGGGATGCATTAAGGGCGCCATCGTCGGCGGTGTCGCTGGCCACATGGCCGGCCATGGCAAGCTCGGCGCGGCGGCGGGATGCGTCGTCGGATATCACGAAGCCAACAAGCAGAACCCGAACAACTCGAACGCTCAGGCTCCCTCGGGCCAGAAGTAGCGCGCGAGCACCTGGGCTGCGCCGTGAAGATCAGATCTCATTCCGAGAGCCACATCGTCGAGCTCGACGATGGCTCGCGCTGGAAGATATTTCCCGGCGACCTCGATCTGACGCTGAACTGGAAGCCCGAGACGGAAATCGTCGTCATGCCGGCTGACGATGATCTCAGTTCTCACCTGCTGGTCGGCGGAGACGCAAAGGTGCGGGCGATCGCCGAGGGCGAAAGCTGGTCGGCAGGTGAGGTCAAGGCGGTGCTGAAGGAAGGATAGGGATGTGCAGCGCGGCGGCCAGACCTTCAGAAAAAGTCTGCAGCGAGGTTCAGGCCATAGGTCATCGCCGCAAGAAGGGAGAGCAAAAGGCCTGCGCCGCAAAAGATCATGATGGTCTTGAGCCCATCGGAGCCGCCGACGTCCACGCTCGCGGAACGCAACAGCACTTTGGCGAATGCGATCATCGTCGGTCTCCTCGAGAGTAAGCGGCGTGACGAGGATAGCCGAGGGCAGCTTCGGCGAGTGTGAACCAGCTCTCAGGTCCGCTGGATCTCGATCGGGTGGGTAGCTTGCCCAGTGGCAGCCTTTTTGAGGGTATCCCGCTCCCGACAGAGATTATCGACCTTGGCTCGCATCCGGACGAGCAGCAGTTCAGCGGATGCCGTCGGGACGCCGGCCCGCTGCAGCATCCGGATCTCGCTCTCCTGAGCGCTGAGCTGCACTAATCAGCCCGAGGAGTATTTCAGCCGTTTGCGCTGCGCTGAGATCGGTATCCACCATCATATTGCTGGCGGGCTACGCGCAGGTTTTTGAGCTGCTTTGGCACCGTCCTAATCTTCGTAGTCGATGGAGCCGGCTGCCCCAGCCCGGCTGGCTGGGGGCCGTGGGCGGCCGAGCCGGGGCAACGCCTCGCTGGGCGGCGGGCCAGTGTGGCGCTTCCCTACGCTACGCCGCGTATTGAGCTATTCAACGGAGAACCGTAGCGAAAAGCGGCGGTTGCAACGCGAAGCGCAGCCCGGAGGAGCGCGATCGCGGCTGGCGGTGCAAGCGCTTCACTCCGGGCGCAGTCGCCCGCGCGCCTGTGTCCCGCGCTGACTTACTGACCATGTCAGCGAAAGAATGAGGCGGAGCTACGACCTGTGCCCCGCCGATCGATGCCGGAAAATGGCGGATGCGCCGCAGCAACTTAATCGCGTCGCTTTCTTGATCGCGCTCAAGCCACAAGGGTGCCTCAGCGATTCCCTGGCTTCTTCAGGTAAAGAAGCCAGGGATGCTTCCACTCGGCGCCGCCCACGCGGAATAGGCAGCATCGTCAGGTTGTATCAAAACGCAGCTTCGCGCCATTAGCCATTGGGGTTAGCGACTTTTGTCGGCATGGCACTGGATCTCCCCGCCAGCCCAGCCAAAAGCCCCTCCCGGGGCGGCTTTCGCGCGCCCTTGGGTTGCATTAAGCTTGAAAGCCGATGTTTGAAGCAGTGGGGAAAATATCATGGAAGACGCCCTAGAACGGGCCTACCCATGAAACCGCTAATCGGACTTATCGCGCTGCTCTTTACGACCGGCGCATTTGCACAAGCCGCTCCCCCGAAGGCGGCTAAAAGGCCGCCCGTTCAGATCAGGCCGCAAGCGCCAATGGGTTGCAAACTGGTCGGCACGGTCAGGGGCACCAAGATCTGGGCGGGCGACTGCATTGCTGCGGCACCCGCCGCGGAAACTCCACCACCGCCATCACCCCCGCCTGCACCGCCTAGTGGCCTCAGCGCCCCTGCAGAGAAGCAGTGATTAGGCGACGTTCCGCCGGCCGGTTGAGAATCGGTTGAGGCAAAGAAATGACAGTCGTCGACCTAAAGGAGCTAGCCCGTCTTATTCGTCAGAGGGCGCCTGAGAGGCTGGCGAGCGTGGTGTAAAGCGCTGATGCGGCGTAGGATTCGGTTGCGAAGCCAACCCCATCACCTCAACCGCGAACGCCACGCCCGCCATGACCGACGATATGATTCTGCCCTTCTCGTTTCCAGCCGTTCACGCCAAGAAAGTCACAGCTGCCTTCGATGGCGGTCGGCTGACCTCGAACGGGGACGTGATGCTTCTGGCGATGGCCGAGCGGCGTCTCGGCTTGGCCGACAATTTGGCCCGCGTGTTCCCGGATCGGCGCGATCCGACGCGGGTCGTGCACAGCCTTGTCGATATGTTCCGCGCGCGCATGTTCGCGATCTGCTGCGGCTACGAGGACGCCGACGACCTCGATCATCTGCGGTCCGATCCCGCATTCAAGCTGGCCTGCGGACGGCTGCCGGACACGGGTCGCGATCTGTGTTCCCAACCGACGCTGTCGCGGCTGGAGAATGCTCCGCGCCTGCGCGACGTGATCCGACTGACCTACACTTTGGTCGACGCATGGATGGATAGCTACCCGCGCGAGCCGGCATCCGTCACGCTTGACATCGATGATACCTTCGATGTCGTCCACGGCCATCAGCAGCTCTCGCTGTTCAACGCTCATTATGACGAACGCTGCTTCCTGCCGATCCACGTCTACGACACGGAGAAGAGCCGGCCCGTGGCGGTCGTGCTGCGGCCCGGCAAGACGCCGGGCGGCGTCGAGGTGCGTGCCCATCTGCGCCGCCTGATACGGCATATCCGGACGCGGTGGCACAACACGCGAATTACGTTCCGTGGCGACGGGCACTATGCCCGGCCGGAGGCACCGGAGGCAATGGCGTGGTGCGAGACCAACGGCATCGACTACATCTTCGGTCTGTCCGGCACCAAGCCGCTCGCCAGAAAACTCGACGAGGCCGCCGACGGCATCCGCACGCGACGCGCCATCGAGAACCTGCCGGTTCTGCGTGGCTATACCGAGACGCGCCACAAGGCAAAGTCCTGGGATCGCGAACGACGTACCGTCGCCCGTATTGAGGCGACGATGCTCGGCCTCGACATCCGTTTCGTCGTCACCAGCCTCGATGTCGGCTCGGCCGAGTGGATCTACGACAGCCTGTATTGCGCGCGCGGCCAAGCCGAGAATCTGATCAAGGTGCATAAGACACAGCTCGCCTCCGATCGCACCAGCTGCCGTTCGGCGCTCGCCAATCAAGTCCGCCTCGTTCTCGACACCGCCGCTTATTGGCTGATGCTGACCGTGCGCGACGCGATTCCCAAAGCCCGGGAATTGGCCACAGCCGAGTTCGCGACGCTGCGTCTTCGTCTCTTGAAACTCGCTGCCCGTGTCGTCGAGACCACGAGCCGCATTCGCCTTGCGTTTGCCGCGGCATGTCCCGAAGCCGACCTGATCCGCGGCTTGCCAGGCGCGCTGCTGCCGCTCGGTCCTTGACCGGCGGGGCGTCCGCCCCCCGTTCGCCCAACCCATCCCTCAAGCGCGTTGCAAAGTACCGGTCGTCAGGCGGTGAAAGCCGAAGGCAATCCCGCGCGCCTCGTCAGAGCAGATGTGCGGCCACACCAATCGGACTAAAAAAACGCACTCTCACGAATAGGACGGGCTAGCGGAAATGGCGGTACAGCTAGAGCATGATGTGTTTATACGGAAACGTACCCTGAATTTTTGAGATAGTTGGCGCACTCCTCCTTGGAGAAGCCGTTGGGTCGCGCTACGGCAGATGTTCTGCCGGCCGAGGGTCATTTGTTCGACCTGCTCGAACCGGAAGATGTGGCGCCGGAATGGAAACGCTGGTCGCCGATTCTCCTGCGGCCGGAGGGTCTTTATGGTACTCGCCCGGCAAAGGGCGGCAACAAGGCCGCCAAGCTCAAAGCCATCCGAGAGGCCCTACGCACCGCCCAGCAGGTTTGGCTCGCCACCGACTGCGACCGCGAAGGCCAGCTCATCGGTCAGGAAATTCTCGAGCATTACAATTACCGCGGCCGGGTGCTCCGGGTACTATTCACCGCGCAGGACGCGCAGACCATCCGCGACGCGTTCGTGCGGGCAAAATCCAATGCCGAATATGCCAGGCTTTACGCCGCGGCCGTCGCCCGACGGCAGGCGGACCAGATCTACAACCTGTCGCTCACGCGCACCGCGACCGTCATCCTGGGGCAAGGTGCTCGGCGTGTGATCGGGGTTGGTCGCGTGAAGACGCCGACCTTGGCGATTGTCTGCACGCGCGAACTGGAAATCCGAAACTTCGTGCCGCTCTCCTATTTTGAGGTTGTTGCGACCGCGAAGGTTGCCGGAGGGCAATTCCAGATGCGTCACGCGCCGCAGGAGCGGATTGTCCGTCGCGAGGTCGCCCAGGATATCGTTAATGCAGCTCAGGGCTTCGAGGGCGCGCTTGCGGTGCGCGTCGAAGAAAAGCGGCATGGGCCACCCAAGCTGCACGATTTGCCGTCACTACAGAAACTGTGCGGCTCTCGCTTCGGCTGGCCGGCCAGCAAGACGCTCGAGGTGGCGCAGGAACTCTATGACGGTCAGAGCAAGAAGATCATCACCTATCCGCGCGCGGAGGTACGCTACCTGCCGCAGAGCTTGATAGCGGACGTTCCGAAGATCGTGACCGGACTGCAGGTAGGCCAAGCGTTCAGCGCAATCCCCATGCCAGAGCCTCCGATGATCCGCAAAGGTGCAAGCGGCAGTTTCTACGATAAGGGACTGGAGGGCGCGAGCCATCACGCCGTCATTCCCAATGTCAACACGATCGATAAGCTGCGCGAGGTCTGGCTTCGTCTGTCATCCGATAAGAAGAAACTGTTCGACCTCGTCGCGCGGGCCTATCTGGCAGCGCTGATGCTCGACTTCCGCTATCGGCAGACAAACGCAACTCTCGACGTCCATGGCTTCGAGCTCCGCGCCTCCGGCCGCCAGAGCATCGATCTCGGTTGGCACGCAGCATTCCCGGACTGGCAGCCCGTCGACGAAAATGGCGATGAAGCACAATTGCTTCCGGAGCTGCGCCAAGGTGAGACCGCACAACTGCAGAATTCCAAAATTGACGACAAGGAAACTCGGCCGCCGCCGCGTTACAACGAAGGCACCCTCATCGATGCGATGCAAAATGCTTGGCGCTTCGTCGACGACGAGCCCCTTCGGCAACGCCTGAAGGAAGCCAAGGTCAATCTGATCGCCTACAACCTGATCCGCATCCCCAAACTGGTTGCAGCGTAGCCAACTTGGCGTCCAGACCACCAAAGCGCTTCAAACTCTCAAACAAATCATCCCAACAATGGCACCCGCGACAGAACAAACGTAAGCGCGAAGCCGATACCCTGGCTTCAGAGTTAGAATGAATGTGCGAAGAAGCCTCCGGCTTGGAACGGAGGTTTGGATGGGATTGGACAGCAAAAAGGACGTCCATTTGGGCGGCTCACCGGTGGGGCCGGTGAGCCGGCTGGAGCGAGGCGCCGGCGCAGGCACGGGCTGGGGCGGCAGGTGCACGACATCCGGTGCCGACGGGCGATTGATCGGGCGAAGATCAATCGGAGCGCGCGGCGCAGGAGTCACGATCGGCGGCGTCGGAATGCGCGGCGGCACATAGGTCGGCGCCGGCACCGGGATACGTGGCGGCGGAACGTAGGTCGGCTGCACCGGCGTCATCCTCGCGGTCGCATTGGACATTCGTTACAACACGCGGAATGTGTGTCATCGACGGGCGAGATTTCCTCGCGACCGTCTTTCAGCTCGGAAATCCTGATGCAAGCCGAGGCGTACTTGGGAGACTATTTGGCCCGGCAATCCTTCGTTATGCTGATCGCGCCTGGTCACTCCCGGCCACTGATACCCAGGGACGGATCGGGTGCTTTGACCTAGCCCGGCAGGACGACGAGGTCATCGCGGCACATGCCGCCAACGAGCTTGTGATCGGCGGCCGTTATCAGACTCGGTTCTCCTCGGCATTCCTGGTACGGGCACCAATTGTCCCAAAGTCCATCCTCGCGGTCGAGCGGGTCGACCATCGCGGCTACGTATTGCCGGAGATCAACATCACGCTGGAGAAGGCGTTGGGTCGTTAAAGGCGATCCAGTCG